>JAAYWF010000012.1 GCA_012516825.1 Lentimicrobium sp.
GCGTTGCCGGTAATGTTCTTGATAACGATCTTCTCAACGATGATCCTGTAGATGCAGGAGATATCACCATTTCAGTTGTTTCTGATGGTGGCCTTACAGGTGTTATTATTGATTCTGATGGTAATTTGAATGTTCCCCCCTCTACACCTGCCGGAACCTATACCGTTACCTACGAGATTTGCGAGATTATCAATCCAACTAATTGCGATCAGGCTGTTATCACGATTGTAGTTACTGCTTCTACTATTATCGCTAACGATGATATTGGAGCTCCTGTCAATAGTGATGATGGAGGCGTTGCTGTAGCTAATGTTCTTTCTAATGATTTACTAAATGGTTCGGAGCCTATGCTTTCACTTGTTAGCCTTACAATTGTTACTCCGCCGAGCCATTCCGGTATAGTTCTCGATCTGCTTACCGGTGAAGTTACTGTAGCTGCCGGCACACCGGTGGGTATTTACACCTTTACCTATCAGATTTGTGAGATTCTCAATCCTACCAATTGTGATGATGTCATGGTTACCGTAGTGGTGATTGAAGACCCTGCAGTTTTGTTCTGCTTTAATGATGTTACAGCTACTACCGGTTCAGAGTTTGCTTATTGCGAAGGTCAGACCATCACTGTTACACTTTGCGATGTCTTAGCAGGTTTGGCGCCATTTGATATTTGTTGGGAAGTTAATGGCTCACCGTATTGTGATTATGGAGTCGGTATTGATGATATCTTATTTAGCGATCAGTTGCCAGCAGGTAATTATGAGATTGTTATTACCTCCATAACTGATTCTTTAGGCGTTAATGTCATAGATGTTTCCGTTTACCATGCTACTGTTATCGTACATGCCGATCCCTCTGTCGAAGCCGGTGAGGATGATGTTGTCTGTGCAGGCAGTTCTTATGAGTTGTTAGGCTCTTTAGCTTCCAATTACAGCAGTCTACTCTGGAGTGGTGGCGATGGTGTCTTTAGTGATCCTACTGCTCTTCATCCTACTTATACTTTAGGCGCTAACGACCTTGCAGTAGGAAGTGTAACACTCTGTCTGAGTGCAGAGCCATTGGATCCCTGTACTGTACCAGCTTCTGACTGTCTTGTTCTTACTATTCAAGACACGCCTACCGTATCTCTTGATAGTGATGGAGTTGTTTGCGAAGATGAATTCTTTGCCTTAGAACCTGTTGTAAGTAACTATTCCGAAGTTCAATGGAGCGGTGGGGTGGATGGTTTCTTCTTAGATGAGAATGATCCGTTTACTTCCTATTACCCCGGAGAAGAAGATATTGCAGCCGGAAGCATTGAACTTTGTATAGAGGTTTATGCTGTATCTCCGTGCATAGGTTCTGTAACGGCATGTATTACATTAAATATTGAAGTTGCTCCTGTTGCTAATGCAGGTGTTAATGATACGATCTGCGAAGGTGATAGTTATCATCTTTCAACCGCTACAGCTACCAATTATGGTAGCGTCGAATGGCTTAGTTCCGGCGATGGTACTTTTGATGATAATACTGTAGTTAATGCTACCTATACCCCCGGTGAAGGTGATATTGCTAATGGTTCAGTAATATTGTTGTTACATGCTTATCCTGAGTCTGTTTGTACTACTGTTGCTGAGAGTGCAATGCTTCTAACTATTGTTGGTTATCCAACTCTTGATATGGATTCTGAAGTTAAATTGACTTGTGAAGATTACGATGTTGCTGCAGGCGCCTGGATACCATTTCAAATTGATGTTGTAGCCAGTAATTATGGTTCGGTATTGTGGACCACTACCGGCGATGGTTATTTTGATGATCCTACCGACATAAATTCAGTTTATTATGTAGGTCTGAATGATATTTGGCAGCCCTATTTTGAACTTTGTCTCACTATCGAAGGTGTTGGAGCGTGCAATGCTTCAGTAAGCAAATGCGTTACAGTAGAGATTCCGCAGCAGCTCATTTATTACGATCAGGATGGCTGGTGGGGCTTGTCTTCATATCTTGATCCGTACGATCCACCTGTACCCACAGTTGTTGATCCTATCGTACTGATTCCAGGTTCGCAACATCTTATCACTATGGTTGATAGAGCAGGTAAATATTTCTGGGCTGAAGACATCCCACCAAAGAATCAGTTAGGAGATTGGAAGCCTATAGGTTATAAAATCAAGATGAAAAATACTCCTGCTTGCTTACCTATTTATGGTGATTCCTTGACTAATCAGACCTTTAATATCAGTGGTTTATTTACCTTCTTACCGGTTCTTACAAACGTTCCTGTGGCTATTACCGATCTTTTTGCTGATCATCTTAATAAGGTCCGGATGATCTACGATTGGCCCACTGCACGTTTGTGGACTGAGTATGCTTCAGATTTTGATATTTTGCAACCAGGTAAAGCCTACTTATTGGTGAACAAGGTAACATCCAATTATTCAGTTACATTCCCTGATTATGATCCATCCGCTCCTCATCGCTATCCTACCTTAAAAAGTAGCAACTACTTCACATCTCCTTGGTCTGATATTGTTAATACAGCCGTTCCACATGTTGTTGTCTTCGACAAATCTGTTCAGTCTAAGCTTTGTATTGGAGATGTTATAGGAGCTTTCAATCATACAGGTATCTGTTATGGATCAGTTGAGTTTAATGGTGTTGGCGAGTTTATGAAGTTGGTTGTAATGGGCGATGCGCCATTTTCAAGTGGTACTGTAGGTTTCAAAGAGTCGGAGATTATCTACTTCAAGCTTTACAGACCCTCCACAGGTGAGACCTTTAACCTAAGCTTTATTTATGATCAGGATTTCCCTGTTACCGATGATCATTTTACCGAAAACGGTATCGCACGTGTTGTTGATTTCAAGAGCGAGGCTATTGTTGTTAGCGACCTGGATTTAAGCAATCATGTTATTGTCTATCCTAATCCTGCAAGCACTAACCTTACTGTTGAAAGTAGCAAACCCATCACTAATGTCGTTATGCTTAACAGTTTAGGTCAACGGGTTTTAAGTTCAGATATCATGGGGGTTACAGGCGTTGTTGATTTAAATGGCCTTTCACGCGGTATGTATGTTATGCATCTATACTTCGAAAGCGGCCATCATACCATAAAACGAATCATTATTGAGTAAACTTATGATCTGAAGATGAGTAAGGGGTTTAAAAGGCCCTTTACTCACTGGCAGATCAATAAATTAAAAAAATACTATTAAAAAGTACAATTATAACTTACGAAATTAATAACATAAGCGAAGTTTTAGGCGCTTGCTGTTTAACGTGCTATTTATTAATATTTTCGGAGTAAAACTAACAATTATGAAAAAGTTAATATTTATTTTTTCTTTGTTCACCTTTGCAGGCTATCTTATGGCCGGCTCTCCGGTTATCACTGTCCGTTTTGCCAATCCTGAGCTTAATTGTAAAGATCTGACCTATACGGTTGATGTTGAGTTTCAGTCCAATACTGCCGATCAACGTTTGTTTGGGATGAATGTTCGATTTTTCTACGATGACACCCAACTCGAGTTCATTTCGTTTAACAACTTTAAGGACGGTTATGGTTCTATGTCGCCCAATCCGCCTTCTATAAACAAAGGTTCTAACACAAGTGGCGTTCAGCTATTCGGTTTTTCCGATGCTGCTACATACGTTAATGGCGCTGTTCAATTGTTGAATTCCTCTTCGTTACCCGTTTATATTTCAACTAGCGACTGGACGATGGTTTATAGTGTTTCCTTTAAAGTGGTTGATCTGGAATTATTTTATACTGGCGATTTCAGTCCAAGCCTTATCTGGGATTTACAAGAGGATCCGTCTAATGGTAGTTTTTTGCAAGGCAGTTCGGGTGTTGTTATCACCGTTGTTGCTCCACCTCCCTTGGAATCAACATACTCCGATGAGACTGCTGTCCAGTTTAACTGGCA
>JAAYWF010000084.1 GCA_012516825.1 Lentimicrobium sp.
AGGTTCATCGCCGCCGTATTTACACCGGCCAGCAGGATATTAGTTTAGATGTAGGCCACTGGCCGCCCGGCCTCTACCTTGTCGTAGTATATAGCAACGGCGGCGCAGTCGGGCAGTGTAAAGTGGTAGTGGAGTAAAATTGAATATAGAAATGAAAAGGATAAATTTTAAATACATGTTCGACAATCATTTAGTACTTAGGAGACAAACTATTAAGCAGAGGGAGCTATGAAACACTACAGAACTCTTTTTATCAGGATTTTTGCCGAATGTTGTCTCCTTCTAAATCTGCTTTTGCTTTGTTTTAAAAAGAGACCGTAACTAACAAATTTTTGATTATAATAAGAAAAATCTAAAAATATGAAAAAAACTCTGTTTTTTGCGATTAAACTGATCCTTATCTGCCCTTTCGGGGTAC
Source organism: Lentimicrobium sp. (assembly GCA_012516825.1). Lineage (GTDB taxonomy): Bacteria > Bacteroidota > Bacteroidia > Bacteroidales > 4484-276 > RZYY01. Next base: position 419 of record JAAYWF010000084.1, read on the forward strand.
TTCTTTCGCAAAATTATGCCCCTTCTCCTGTAGAAAGTGTTCTTTGGAACGAAACCACCAATAGCCAAGGTAACCAGGATATTTATTATTATCCGTTTGATAGCAATGATAGCGAAGTTAAACCGATTGACTATGTAACATCGGAAACTATCATTATGGCGACTTATGCAAATAATCGAAATACGGCTGTAGGCTTGCCTACAATCCTTGATGGAAGCAGCAAAGTAATTCCCTATTCAAGAAATCAGAGATGGGAAGTGTTTATAAGCCAAGCAAATATGAATTTATCACCTCAGGGTCGTCTTATTGAATCTTATGATAAAGGTCTTGTTGTAGGGGCAGCATCATTTACTAATTTGTCAAATGTCAAACAATGGTCGTTTAAGACTGATATTAATGGACAAATACTATATGATAATATGATAAATCATAATAACTATGGACTTGGCATTTGGGCGTTTACTCAAGATTCAGACGGTAATCTATATGCTGCCGGTGGTATCTTTTTTTTTGATAATACTTATATAGGAATGCCTTTAATAACTAAGTTCAATCCTTGCGGCGAACCTGTTTGGTGCAGGGCTTTACCGGTTACTCCACAAAGTTATCAAGGAACTGTTCTTGATATAATTATAAATAGCAATAACGATTTGATTGCACTGGTGTATCAAAGTACCGGTGGTGCTGCCGATGAAATTTATCTTGCAGCTTTTAATCTGGATGGTAAAGAACTGTGGATAAGGCCGTACGCAAAAAAAAGTGATTATCCGTTGATGTTAAATAGAATTGGTAGAAAACTTATTGAGCATCGAAACGGATATTACATAGCCGGTTATTGTTATTATCCCTTTCCGGGTAATCCGAATCATGTCTTTTTGCGTCCGTTATTTATAGGTATTAATAGCGATTTTAAAGAAAAATGGGTAAAACCTTTCTATGCGCTTGACTCTGTTTTTGGTATAGCGGAAACAATTATTCCAATTAATGATTCGGTACTTATGGGTGGCGGAATAAGAAGAGCAACCTTTGGTGAGGATGCCAACTCTCTTTTAATGTTTATTACTACCGATGGGAATGAGATAGGATATAGCCAAATTAGAAATTATCAAATAGGGTCTGAAATTAAAGTTAATTACATTAGTGAATTAGAGCGGGTAAATGATTCCCTTTTTATTGCAGCATCAGTATTTGGTACTCATCCCGGTGTAAATCCTGTAGGTGAGTTCATAATTGACACTTCATGTAACCTATATAATTTTCAATCTCGGCCTAATACAGAAACTAAACCATCAATGGTTAAGACCTATGACAACAACTTTGTAATTAATGCAAACATCAAAGTGGGAAATTATTTTAAATTGTACCTCTACAAAATAAACGCCGATCTTGAATCGGTTCCCTTAGATACCACGCAATATGTATATGACAGCCTTTGTCCGCATACCATCCAGTCGGGCACGATAGACCTTACGGATTGCCTTGTTATACAAAGCATTGATGAGCTTCCTTCGCCGGATGAATACTACGAAAGCATCCGCTGGATACCCGTAAAGGCCTACCCCAACCCGGTAAGCGGTAAGGAGCTTACCATTGAGTTTGAAAACACCCAGCACCACTCCAACATTGAGCTACGCCTTTACGATGCCTTTGGCAAAGAGGTTCATCGCCGCCGTATTTACACCGGCCAGC
>JAAYWF010000085.1 GCA_012516825.1 Lentimicrobium sp.
ATCATCTTTTTCTTCAGGAACAGGTTCTACAAAATTTACACGAAAAATTTTACTTCCATCCCCGTCAAAACCTTCCTCCTCTTCAATTTCAACATCATCAACAAATTCAAATCCTTCGATTTTATTAAAATAAAAAGAGGTCTTTATAGGGCCGCCATCCTGTATATTTTGAGAATACAAATACCAGCCATCCTCAATAGTAGCGGTAAACTGGAGTATCGCATTATTGGAGCTTGTCATTTTGCTCTCATAACTCCACTTGACAGGATCTGCAAGCTGTGCTTTAATCTGAAGCGACAGGCCTAATAATAAAGCTAATAAAAAAAAGCTTCTTAGTTGTAATGTTTTAAGAATAGGATTAATTGTCATAATAAAAATTCTTGTTTTAAAAATAAGCCGCAAAAGTAATACTTTGGATTATGTACCTCTCATATTTATTTAAAAGGAAAACAATAAATCGCTTTAGCATCACTTTTAATGGAGAGTTAAATTTTTATTGGTATTTAACTACGGATCAGGTTAATTTGAAAAATATCTTTAGTTGAAGGGGTTATCTTAAACCTATCGTCGGCTCTATAACCAATCACCCATATAATGTTGCCGGCTGACGTCAATACGAAAATGTCAGATTTTTCTATTGTGGTTAATTTCAAATCAACGAAAAAATCGGACAATTTTTTCTTTCCACCTAATCCTAAAGGGTAGAAATAATCACCTCTTATAGGCCGTCTTATTTCAAGTGGAAAGGTGAGTTTTTCCCAATCAAATTGCTCAATATCAGGATTTGTTACCGGTTGCCAATTCGCTGTAAAAGGCTTTTTTTCGAAAACAAGACGTACCGGTTCAAATATCTCAGAATCATCATTTGCAACAAAACAAGGTGTATCTTTATTAATCTTTTTATCTGAACGGGGAAAAATAAATAGAAAATCCCTATCGAGGCAGGCACGGTGAGATGAGGAGTAAAATGTTTTGCCGCTAATTCCTGATATCGCATTAGCTATCATCAAAATATTTTTACTGTTAAAATCAAATCCCTTGAGTATCTCAAATAACACAAAAACTAAAGGTTGATGATCCTTAAGCCCTTTCAGATCAACTTTCCAGTATCCTGATTCTTTTATGAGTAATTCATCATGTATCTGTTGTAGTTTATCATTCAGAAAAACTTCTGTCTGAGTAAGGTTAAAAAAAGTATTACTAAAGCCAGTTCTAAAATCTTTTTTTGCTTGTATCAGCGCTGGTAGGACGTAGTGTCTAATGGAATTACGCAAATAGTCAGTATGCAGATTTGAGCTGTCAATTCTGTAATTAAGACCATGTTCGAGGGCAAAAGCCTCAATTTCTTGCCTATTGGCAAAAAGTAACGGCCGAATGCAATTTTTATGTTTTGGCCTTATCCCACGCAAACCTGAAACTCCTGTGCCGCGTAAAAGGTTGATAAAAAATGTTTCTATTTGATCATCAAAGTGATGGGCGGTGGCATAAAGATCAAATTTTTGATTTTTTATTAAATCTTCAAACCATTTATAACGCAATTCTCGCGCTGCTTGCTGAATAGAAATTTTATGAGTTTTTGCCCAATCAGCAGTTCGAAAATCAGCCAAAAAAAAAGGAACTTTAAGTTGTTCTGCCATTTTCTTAACAAACTGAGCATCCATATCGCTCTCCTCTCCTCGCAAATGAAAGTTGCAATGGGCTATACCAAATCTAAACCTTGATAGTTCGAACAACTTGGATAATACAACCGAATCAACCCCGCCACTAACAGTAAGCAAAACCTTTTGTCTCGGCTGTATTAACTCGTTTTCTTTTATGTACTGACGAAATCTTTTTATCATAACACAAAGTTAGGATGAATTTATTGATAGAAAAATTCAAACATCATTTTTGAGATATTTTTTAGTTTTTAATAAACTACTTTCAAATGGTAACATGTTGATTTTTAGATAATGGAAATCATTATTTATCAATAAAATGACGTGTTTAGTTTTATTAAAAAAAAATTTAACTTTTTTTTGCGTAGGTTATTTTGGAAACATAGATTAAAGTCTTTATGTTTGCATTTTAAAACATTTTAAAAGAACCTTAATTACTTAGATTAAAGCTTCAATTGAACTCACAAAAATTTTTGAAATTTAGTTTTCTTTTAAAGTGTGCAGTGATAGTTCTTTGTCAAAATGTATTTTTTTTCAATAATATTAAACCGGTAAATGCTCAAATTTCAGGGGTTTCCGATACCGTTTGCAGGGAATTAGTATCAGCAGGTTTTGAAAATGTTTTCGTTTCAGAGGTTGAAGGTACTATAGTAATTGGATACGAAAATCGTCGTTTTCGATTTGAACCAAAAGGATGTAGCGAAGTGATGAAAATCATTGACCAAGTTGTTGAACAAGATCGTGATATAATGCTTATTATTTTTAGAAATAAAATTCCTTTGCTTTTTATAGAATATAACACATTGAGTTTCAGCAATTTTATTTCTAATAAAATTTCATCGAACGAATTTTTTGAAGAGTTACAAGTTGCATCCGAAAAGCCCGAATTTGAAAAGTATAAAGCAGTGCGAACAAATCGTTCTGAATTTAAAGCTGATGTGGCTCTTGGGCCGAATGTATCGCTTCAATTCGGAGATTGGGATAGGAACGTTCAATCTAACATCAATCTTATTCCCGAATTAAACACCATGCTTACTAAAGGTCTTACACTTACGGCACAAGCGCTTGTACCGCTTTACAATAATTTTCTAATTCCTGAGCAAGCTGAAACCCAGATACGACCAGGTATTATAGCCCTAAACCAAATGATTAGGCTCGAAGATAATGTTTTTCTTAATGCCTCTTTGGGCTATTTTACACGAAGCAGAGCTGGTTTTGATATTGAATTGAGAAAGTA
>JAAYWF010000086.1 GCA_012516825.1 Lentimicrobium sp.
ATAATTAGGAAAGAAAAATAATCTGAAGACAAAAAACAGAATGAAAATCTTCAGGATTATAATAACCCACAACTGTTTACCCCAACGTGGCATATCCCTGAATCCATCAAGATAAAAAGTAAAAACACGTCGCAATAAACTCATACACTTATTCATTGGCCTAACAATGTTAAATTTAACAGGTACATACCCTAAAGCAAAACCTAACAATAACACTCTTCATTTCTATTATTTTGTTTATTCAAAATCCTTTTAGCCTACAAAAGTATAATAATTGAGATATTAAAATATAGAGAAGTATTTATTTGAAACTTTTCCAAATTACAAATTAAATGAAATAACGATCAATGTTGTCCGGTAAAAAAAGAGCCGGGTCAGATTTTGAATATCCAACCCGATATTTCAACTTTTGAATTATGGAACAAAAAAAAGAAAACAAGGGAAAAGGTACAAATTTTATTAGACGGCCGATATTAATCAATGGTAGATTGTAAACTGCAAATGCAACTTGTTTAATAAACCTATAAGCCTCAGGGACTCAATAAACTTTATATCAACTTGATACCAAGCTTCTGCTCAAGGTATTTAAAGTACCAAAACAGCTTCCAGTTCAGATCAATTCCGTAGTCAATGGCAGGCTCGTAATCAATCTCATACTCAAAAGGAGGTCTGAACATATTTTGCTTCACCAAATTATTCCACGAAATAATGTAATTGCGGTTTTTTGCTTCATAATATTCCTTTTCGTAATACCATACCGGCCTACTATTGGTTGTCATCCAATTGTCAAAGGCAACATCAAAAACTATTAACTCATAGTAAATTGAATCGCTTAAGGAAGTATCAGTAAAATCTTTTATTACAGCGCCTGCATCGGGTTGTTTTTGAGCAAATGAACAAATACTCATTCCGATCAAAAAAACAAATAAGGGTAAGGTCATTGCTTTCATAGTATTGAGTATTAATAGGTTTACTTTTTATTATAACAATCAAACAATATGTCAGATTGTGTTTGTTGATGAAATTATTTTAGACTTTGGCAGCGATTGCGATTATTGTTTTATTTTTGCAATCTCATTTTGCCCGATGGTGTAATTGGCAACACGTCTGACTCTGGATCAGAAAAGTCCAGGTTCGAACCCTGGTCGGGCAACAAAGTAAATAGGAGGGTTAATGTTATTTCAATTAGCTCTCCTTTTTTATTTGTTTTTTTTCTATCATTTCAAATTTTCCCAATACCAACGGATTGCCTCTTTCAGCCCATTCTCAAGGCTAAATTGAGGCCTATAACCCAATAAATCTCGGGCCTTTTCAATAGAAGCTTGTGAGTGTAAAATATCCCCTTTTCTTATTTCAGCATAAATAGGCATAATCTCTGCAATTTTCTCATCAAACTGCATCAGATTCTTTTTTAATGTAACGACAAGGTCATTAACGGTGGTCGCTTCGCCAAAAGCAACATTATATACCGTATTGATTGCCTTAGGGGTAGTTGTTTCGGCTGCCAGTACATTAGCATGTATCACGTTATCAATATAAGTAAAATCGCGCGACTGACTGCCATCGCCATAAATCACAGGGGATTGGTGTTTGATTAACAAACGGATAAACTTGGGAATTGCAGCCGCATAGGCGCCCTCGGGATCTTGCCGGCGACCAAAGACATTAAAATAGCGTAAACCAATAGTTTCCATACCGTATAGATCGGAAAAAATATCAGCGTACAGCTCATTCACATATTTTGTAATAGCATAAGGGGATAAAGGCTTACCTATCTTATCTTCGACTTTAGGTAAAGCTTTTGAATCACCATAGGTAGAACTGCTTGCGGCATAAACAAATCTTTTGACGCCAGCTTCCTTTGCAGCTATTAAAACATTTACAAAACCTCCAATATTGACGTCGTTAGTTGTTTTCGGATCCTTGATAGAACGTGGCACCGACCCCATTGCCGCCTGATGCAAAACGATTTTTACATCATCCATTGCACTACGGCAGGATTCAATATCACGAATATCGGCAGTGATTAACTTAAAATTATCAAAACTGCGAAAAGACTCAATATTTTCATACTTACCGGTAGAAAAATTATCGAAGCAGATGACTATGTTCTTCTGTCCAAGCAAGTACTCGACAAGGTTTGACCCAATAAAACCGGCGCCGCCGGTAACCAAAATCTTTTTATTTTGCAACATCCCAATATTTTTTAAAACACAGCCCCAAAGTTGAGTATTTTTTGGAAAATGAAATGAATTTTGAGTTCGCTCTAAAAACGAAATTTTCATATATTCGTGTATGGTTACTGATCAAAGTTGAAGTATTTGCGGTTAAAATTACTTTTCGATGCGAACTTACTCTTTAAAATCTATCAACTAAAAGTTGAAACAACCCAAAATATAAGCTCAGTAAAAAAAATTTTACCTTTACGGCCTTTAATATTCATCTTCTGAACATAATTTAAAAATCATGAAAGTCTTATTTCGCCTCTTTGTACTATGCTTTATTTTGTTTTCAGTCAATGTTTTACATAGCCAAGATTTACATTTTAGCTATCATTTTTCGAAACCCTCATTCATTGAGCGTCATGATGATTTCGTGGAGCCTATCATGCAAGGGTGTCTTAACCTTGGCGCAGAGGGCTATCCGCTGTTACCGGCGTATAGTATCCAAGTGTTACTGCCACAGAACACTGAGATTGAAAACATCGAAATAACATCAATCTCCTACTTCGAAAAAATCCGTGGGGTTACTATCGTACCGGCCCCTCGCTATTTTCCTATATCACAACCAGCGCCAAAGGATTACAAACCCAAAGCAAATCAGGATATTTACCAATCGGATATGGCTTTCCCAAATCAGATCCTCACCGATATCTCAACGCAATATCTTGCAGGCTTCTCCATCGGTGTGTTGAATCTCTGGCCAATGCAGTTCAACCCTATTGAAAAGAGCATCATTACAATTTCTGACATTGAAATTGTCGTAAAAACCAAGCAAGTTGATGTTGAACCTGTAAAACCGGCCTATTTGAGTAAAACCACTTTACAACGTCTTGAAAAATTAGTTAAAAATCCCAAAATGGCAGATTCGTACTCATTTAGGAATATTTCCGAAGAGGAGCAGATTGATTTGCTCATCATTACAAATCAAAATCTCTCCGCAGCATTTCAGACCTATGCAGATTATAAGAGTGAGAGAGGTTTTATTACCGAAATTATTACTACTCAGGATATCTATTCAACCTTTTCGGGGTTTGATAAACAGGACAAAATCAGGAACTGTATAAAATATTATTTCGAAAATCATGGGTTGATGTATGTAATACTTGGCGGCGACAGCGATCCACAAAATCAGAATCATTATATAATACCACATCGCGGGTTTTGTGTTGACACCGGCTTTGGCACAATAGACAACGACATACCATCGGATATGTATTACGCCTGTCTGGATGGCACATGGGACGCCAACGGAAACGGGAAATACGGCGAATCGGGCGAAGAAGATGTTTTTGCAGAGGTGATAATAGGACGTATGTGTGTTGATAGCAACAACGAAATTCAAAATATGAGCATGAAACTGAAGAAATATCAGGACACCCCTGTGATTGACGATATACAAAAAGGCTTGATGGTAGGCGAAAAGCTTGATTCAAGCACTTGGGGCGGTGATTATAAGGAAGAGATCATTACAGGCAGTTCCAGCCACGGATACACGACGGTAGGTTTTCCTACAAACTTCTCTATCAACAGGCTTTACGAAAAAAATATCAACTGGTCAAAACAGCATATCTTCAACCAATTTAACAACGTTGGGGTTAATTTACTAAACCACCTTGGCCACTCTTACGTGGATTACAACATGAAAATGTACACCAGCGATGTTAACACAACAAATTTCAAAAACAACGGGGTAACCAGAGGGTATGTAATTGGATATTCGCAAGGGTGTTATAATGGCTCATTTGACAACCGTGGCTCCAGTGGGTACTACTCAAACGGCGATTGTTTTGCCGAACAGATAACTACGTTGCAAACCGGCATGGTAGCTGCTATTGCAAATTCACGATACGGATGGTACAGCCCAAACAGCACAAACGGGGCATCACAAATATTCGATCGTAGATTTTTTGACGCACTCTTTAGTAAAGGGCTTTATGAAATAGGTTTGGTAAATGGCGATTCCAAAGAGAGCAGCGCTTCGTGGATACTCAACACTTCGGTGATCAGATGGTGTGCTTACGAAATCACCCTTTTTGGCGATCCGTCAATGCCTATATGGACCGAAGAACCAACCCCAATAGCTGCAACCTATCCCGAATTAGTACCTATCGGTATCAGCAATATTTTAGTCGAGACAGATACACCAGGAGCCAGAATTGCTCTAACGCAAGATAATACGCTAATTGGCCGTGCATTTGCTGATGATAATGGCAATGCCAACATCGGGCTTTCAGAAATAATATCCTCAAGTAGTCAAATAACCATCTCAATCACTGCACACAACAAAGAATTACACCTCGGAACTATAAATGTGATTGCGGATATACCTTACGTAGTAGCCGACTACTTCACTATAAACGATGATATTGGTAATGCCAACGGGCAAGCCGACTACGGAGAGAAAATCCTATTGGGGTTAGGCATGAAAAACCTGGGGAATCTTCCGGCAAATGATGTTACTGTTAAAATATCCTCCTTTGATAGCTATATTACACTCTCATATTTGGCTGTAGAATTTGGAGATATTGGGCCGGGCGAAACGGTATTTATTGACGATGCTTTCCCTGTAATCATCTCCGAAAAAATTCCCGATCAGCACGAAGTACAAATCTATGTTAAAGCAGAAAGCGACGATACATGGATATCTAACATTTATTTTACAGTTAACGCTCCGTCAATTAAAACCATAAATATGACGATTGATGACGAAGAAGGCGGCAATGGCAATTCAAAGCTTGACCCCGGAGAGAATGTAATTTTCAGATTTGACGTAAAAAACAACGGACATGCGCTATCACCCGATA
>JAAYWF010000087.1 GCA_012516825.1 Lentimicrobium sp.
AAGAGCATTGAAGGTATTCCTGTTTTAAATCCTTCGGCCATTACACCACAATATCTGAAAAAGAAAAAAATCAAGGAGCTGATTTTCGCAATGCAAAATATTGCTCCATCAAAAAGACGTGAGTTTGCCGATGCTTTTTTACAATACAACATAGTCATTAAAAATGTACCGCCTGTAAACCTTTGGATCAATGGAGAATTACAAACTAAACAGATACGTAATATCAAGGTTGAGGACCTTCTAATGCGCGAGCCAATTATATTAGAGAAAAACATAGTACTTGAACAAAACCGGGATAAAATTATCCTAGTTACTGGCGCAGCAGGCAGTATAGGGAGCGAAATTTCGCGGCAATTGATGCACTGCAACAGCAAAAAATTAATCCTTCTTGATCAGGCTGAAACGCCGCTGAATGATCTTTATCTTAATCTCAAGCACACCTTCACCGACTTTTCTGACCGTGCCGAGGTGCTTCTTGCCAATGTAACCAATGAAAGGAGAATGGAATGGGTCTTCGATCATTTTAAACCTGAAATAGTATATCATGCTGCTGCATACAAACATGTGCCTATGATGGAAGAAAGCCCGGTAGAAGCTGTAAGGGTTAATGTTTTTGGAACTCAAACACTCTCAAAAGCAGCAATCAGACATAACGTTGAAAAGTTTGTAATGATCTCGACAGACAAGGCGGTAAAACCTACCAACGTGATGGGCGCAACAAAACGGATTGCCGAGATGTTTATCCAAGGCCTTCATGAAGATAATCAAATAAAGACAAAATTTATTACTACAAGGTTTGGAAACGTATTAGGATCAAACGGCTCCGTCATTCCACTCTTTCAAAAACAAATAGAAGAGGGTGGCCCGGTAACGGTAACTCATCCTGAAATTACACGATATTTTATGACAATTCCAGAGGCTTGTCAATTAGTTTTAGAAGCTGGAGCGATGGGAAATGGAAGTGAAATATTTTTATTCGATATGGGAAATCCCGTAAAAATTGTTGACCTTGCCCGTAAAATGATAAGACTGTCGGGGTTGAAACCCGACAAAGACATCAAAATCGAATATACAGGGCTAAGACCTGGCGAAAAGTTGTTCGAAGAGCTTTTGTTTACTACCGAAAACACTCTTAACACCTACCATCCTCGTATTACAATAGCCCAAGTAAGCCCAACAAACCATAAGTTTCTCGAAAATAAACTGAATGATCTGGAAAAGACCCTGACAACAAATGATAATTTCAAAGTTGTTGCATTATTAAAAGAGATAGTACCTGATTACCGAAGCAACAACTCAATTTATGAAAGTTTAGATAAACAAGATTCGGTTTCTGATGAAACATAAAAACAGAAGTCTATTGTTCAAAAATAAAATCAATGCAAAAATCTAAAATCAAAAGGACTAAGAAAAAATCAGCAGATAATCAATTTCAACCTATCAAAATCATTTATGGGATAATTATTTTGGCCTACATCTTTATCCCGACATTTACACCTAATTGGAAATCTCTTGATACAAACACACCAAAGTTTTTTATGACCGCTGTACTGAATTTGGCAGTTTTTATCTTTTTTTTGACAAGCGGCTATTTCAAAAAAAATCCGGCATTTTTCAAGGGCTTTTTAACTGACCCTATTGGAATTGTTTATTCAGCCCTGCTTGGTGTTACTTTACTTTCTTTCACCCAATCAATAAACATTCTGGAATCGGTACTACAATTTTCAAAAGTCTTTACAATATTTGCTTCAGCTTTTAATATATCGATGATTTTAATGTACGATCTTCGTTTTTTAAGGCTGATCATAATCGTAATGGCAGGGCTTCTTGCTTTCGATTCAATTTCTGTTTTTCATAATATTAATAAGTTTATTGAGGGCGAAATCAAAGCAATCACTGACATCAAGACTGTCTATTCAAATAAAAACATCCTTGCTTCAGCAATTTTTGTAAAGCTGCCTTTTGCTCTTTATCTGTTTGTTTTTGAAAAAAAATGGTTGAAATGGATTAGTTGGCTAATATTTACCTTAGGGGTGGTAGCTACTTTTTTCATGGCTACACGAGCCTTTTATCTTGGTCTTACTGTCATTTCAATTTTCTTTATCATATACCATCTTGTAACTTATTTTCATAAAAAAGAGAGAGAGGCTCTAAATCTTACAGTTGCATATCTTGTTTCTCTATTGCTGGCTTACGGTCTTTTTACTTTTACTCAGGAAAATCTATATCCGCAATCGAAGAAAAGCCGGCATACATCAGGTGTTATTGACCAGATGGCAACCTTGCGAAACCCAAAAACAGCGAGTAGACTTAGGGTTGACGCTTGGCGATGGTCGTGGGAGCTGATTAAAGAAAAACCATTGCTCGGCGTTGGTACGGGCAACTGGAAAATACAGAGTTTAAAGCTTGAAAATCAAAAAAATCGAGGTTTCATATACCTCTATAAAACACACAACGACTTTATTGAGATCACTGCAGAAACAGGCATTTTCGGCGGATTACTTTTCTTAAGCCTATTTTTGCTTATAGCATGGAATTTCCTAAAAAGATTCACCTACCAGAAACGCATTGAAGACGAAGGTGAAAGTAAAATTGATGAGTTAGGAAAATATATGTTTATCGCAGCGGTAGGAATGGCTTTTTACAGCGTTGACGCCCTGTTCAATTTTCCTGCTGATCGCCCTGAAATCACAGCATTATTTGCATTTTTTGTTGCAGCCGGTGTTGCCACCTCTTTTCAACAAAAAATTGATGATCATCCTACGAAGGAAACTAAAAATAGGCTTTTATCAAACAAACTTTTCCTAAACGTCATCTGGATAATAGCCTTCATCATGCTTGCTGTGTCAACATGGATTTTGTACATTAATTTCCAATCAACAAAAACCCAAAGGATTGTTTATCAAGAAATTATTAAAGGCGCTTTAAAAGAACCAGCCGATAATATACTCACAGGGTTTCCTTTTTTACCCCAAGTAAGTGTATGGGGAGAACCCATAGAGACGTTGAAAGCGCGTTATTTAATTAATGAAGAGAGGAACGAAGAAGCTATCGAGGTGTTAAAAAACGATCGTTCATCACCTTGGGATGCGCGGCGTGAGTTGTTTTTGGCCACTGCTTACAATAACCTGAAAGAATACGACAGCGCCATATATTATTCGGAAAAAATGGCTGAACTTAAACCAAACTACTATCGCAATGTTCAATTGTTGGCATCGCTTTACGAAAGGAAAAAAAAGTATGGTAAAGTAATAGATCTTTACAATAATTTTTTAGATGAGAATAAAACAGAACCCCAGGCATGGATTCATATTAGCAGCTTATATATAAATAAAAATGATTTGGAAAAAGCCTTTGAGCTGATTAAAGTTGGTTTAAAATACAATCCGAGGGATAGTCTTATTAAAAAACAACACAGTTTTCTTTCACATAAATTGAACACCGAACCTCACCTTCCAATTTATAATGAGGCAACTGAGCTGTTCAAAAACAAAGAATATCAAAAGACGGTTGAGAAATTAAATGAATTTCTTGAAAAAGTGCCAGACTACACTTCGGGGTATCAAATAAGAGCCTTTTGTTATTATCATTTGAAAAACACAAAAAAAAGCATTGCCGATGCTGATTATGCCTTAAAATTGGGTTCAACCAATGCTGGATTAATAAACCTGAGAGGTGTTTGTAAACTTGACCTTAAAGATACAGAGGGGGCATGTAAAGATTTTAAAAGAGCTATGGATATGGGCGATAAAAGCGGTGAGAGCAACTGGAAACGTTTTTGCCAAAAAAAATGACAAATCTTGATTTAAACATTTGAGATAATATTAGTACAAACAACGCTTCCAAATAAACTCGATTCATTAAAGCTAAATGATCTTTTTAAACTGTCTTATTGCCTCCTGTAATATCTCATCCTTTTCATTAAAAGTAGGATAAAAACCTTCGTTGTCTAATATATTACGACCTATTAAGGCTTTTAAAAGCGCTTTAATATCCTCTTTCATGGCATTGATACTTTTAGTATCTCTTTCAAGACCTTGGCTATCGGCATAGCTAATAAGATCGTTGAACATGGCCTCTGAAACCTTGAAGTTGTCGGCAAATTTTCTTAAATTATCATATTGATTAAGGGAATTACGATTAGCATCTGTATAATCCAATGCAAAGTCATAAATCAATCCTCTTCCTATCAACCGATTGTAATAAACCAACTCTTTAGCATTTCGAATCGGGATATAAATATCTGGCATAATTCCTCCGCCGCCATAAACTATCTTACCCTTTTTTGTAAAAAATTTCAACGAATCATCAAAATGAATACTATCAGCATGAAAAACTTCACCGTTCACAAATCTCTGATGAAACTCGTTAAAATATTCTTCTCTGCCGTTACCATAAGGTTTTTGAATAGACCTTCCAGTGGGTGTATAGTATCTGGCCGTAGTAAGCCTAATGGCCGAACCATCAAAAAGCGTGATTTGTTCCTGAACCAAGCCCTTACCAAAGGATCGCCGGCCGATGATTATTCCTCGATCATTATCCTGTATGGCTCCAGCAACTATTTCACTTGCCGATGCCGAGCCTTCATCAATTAAGATAATAACAGGCTCCTGCTCGAACTTTCCTTTTTTAGTGGCGAAAGCGTATTTAGTAGCCCTATTTTTCCCTTCTGTATATACAATAAGTTGCTTGTCAACAAGAAATTCATCTGCAACATCAATCGCAGCTTGTAAATATCCACCTGCATTGTTACGTAAATCAAGAATTAATTTTGTCATTCCTTCATTTAGAAGCTTACTAAGAGCATCTGAAAATTCCTCCGATGTTGTTGAAGAGAATTTGCTCAGCTTGATGTAGCCAATATTTGCATCAATCATATATGCGATATCAAGGCTGTAGGTTGGAATAACGCCACGTGTAATATTAAATTCAAGAAGTTGGGACTCACCTCTACGAAAGACTTGAATATTAACCTTTGTGTTTTTTTTGCCTTTCAATCGTTTCATGATGTTTTCACTAGTAATTTCGGAACCAACTACAGTATCTCCATCCACTATAACAATCCGGTCGCCAGCCTTAACACCAACTTTGTCGGAGGGTCCTCCAGCTATTGGAATTATTACCATAGCAGTATCCTTTTCAATCCTAAACTGAACTCCAATTCCCTCAAAGTTACCTTCTAAGTATTCATTGGCCTGATCAAATTCATTGGCAGAAATGTATTGCGAATGGGGATCAAGATTTTCCAAAATCTCTATAATAGCATCTTCCTCAAGTTTTTCTAAGTTAACGGTATCCACCCAATCGCGTTTGATATGACGCAAAACATCACCTACTTTACTATATTTAGAAAAATCAACTGAGAAAATATTACCTTTAACCGTATCCCGCGGCACAAGCCGAATCCCGATAATTATTCCAAAAATCAAAACCAAGGCAAAAAGGATGGGTAAATAAATTGTAATTTTGTGTTTAAAATTGCTCATCGTAAAAGGTGAATAACATTAAAATAAGAAAGGAACATAAAATTTACTTGTTAACGTACTTTCTTTTATAATCTTATATATCAACAATCCTTATGTCGAAGCTGTTCATTGTACCAACTCCTATAGGTAATCTCGAGGATATAACTTTACGGGCGTTGCGAATTTTAAAAGAAGTTGATTTTATACTTGCTGAAGACACCCGCAACACGGCAGTGTTATTGAAGCATTATAACATTTCAAAACCCCTGCATGCTTATCATCAAAACAATGAACATCAATTGGTGAATAAGCTTTGTTCACAAATTGCTGAAGGAAAAAAAGCTGCGTTAGTAAGCGATGCTGGTATGCCTGCTATTTCCGACCCAGGCTTCCTACTGATCAGAGAATGTTTAAAAAATGCCATCCCTGTTGAAACCTTACCTGGACCTACAGCCCTGTTACCTGCATTGATAAATTCGGGATTACCGGCAGATAAGTTCTTTTTTGAAGGATTTTTGCCAACAAAAAAAGGACGGACTACAAGATTAAAATTTTTGAGCGAACTACCATTTACTGTAATCATTTACGAATCACCACATCGGCTACTCAAGACACTTGAACAACTTGCCGGTTATTTCAGTAAAGAAAGAAAAGCATCAGTGTCGCGTGAATTGACTAAGATTTACGAAGAAACAATAAGAGGCACCCTGCAAGAGATCATCCTTCATTTTGAACAAAGCGCCATCAAAGGTGAATTTGTCATTGTTGTTGATGGACTAAAATAGAAATTCCGACTTTTATCCCTTAAATCCGCTCCGAAAAGTACTTTTAGCCACAAATACACGAATATCCGAAAAAATTGTTTTAAAAGTGAACTCAAACCTTATTACATTAATCACTTTAACTAAATCTTTTACTTTATGCAATATGTTTATGATTATCCTCGTGCTTCTGTAACAGTTGACATCATAGTGTTTTGTATGTTTGATAAAGAAATGAGCGTACTCCTTATTCAACGAGGGAAAGAACCTTTTAGAGAAAAATGGGCACTGCCGGGCGGATTTATTGAAATTGAAGAGACTCTTTTAGAAACTGGCAGGCGCGAACTTAAAGAAGAGACAGGGCTTGAGAATATCAACCTCCACCAATTTAAATCATACGGCGATCCGCACCGCGATCCACGTGGCAGAACAATCTCAGTTGTTTTTTATGGTTTCACTACACCCGAAAATTCATCGGTGATTGGAGGTGATGATGCAAGTGGAGCAGCTTGGTTTCCAATAAACAGATTGCCAGAATTGGCCTTTGATCATAATCAGATATTAAACGACATGATTTCATCCAATTATTTTCAATCCGAAATTAATCAATAGAGAGCCCAATTGCGCTAAATATTAATTATGTAGCCAATCACGATTAAGTGTTTATCAAATGCTTAATATAAGTTCAAAATCCTATCCCAAACATTGCTTTTACTAAAATATCGTTTTGTTACACCCTAAAATAGAGATAAAAAAATCCCGAATATTTAAAATATCCGGGAAATTTTTATTCAGTTATTATTAATACTATTGGGTATCTACTTCGAGCGTTATCCTTGTAGTGTAAATCTAATAGGCATAGTAAATTGTACGCGCACTGGTTTACTGCGCTGCATACCTGGTTTCCATTTAGGCATAAGTTTAACTACTCTGACGGCTTCTTCATCACATCCACCGCCTATACCACGTAAAACCCTTACATCAGTTACGCTACCATTAGTTTCCACAACGAAAGTTACGAATACTGTACCTTGAATTCCGCTCTCACGTGCCAACTGTGGATATTTAATATTCTCCTGCAAAAAACTCATTCTTGCCTCATCGCCTCCAATATATTCAGGCATTGATTCAACTACAGTAAATATTTCGAGCTCTTCTACCACCTCCTCTCCTTTCGTTACTACTGGAGGGATAAAATCAGCAATCTCTGTCATTTGCGTAGCTTCAACATCAATTTCGATAGCATCCTCTACCTCTACGTTATCTTCAACGATATTGATTAGTGTAATTTGCCTTGGTGGGGAAGATGGAGGTGGTTTTGCCTCTTGTTTAGTAATAGGGATAATCTCTTCGGGAGCATTATCCACTTGCACTTGAATATCAAAGCCGGTTGCTCTTTCGTAAGACTTATAGTTGAATGCCAAAAGTACGAAGAGTAATGCAATGACTAGACCTATCTGTAAAAAAATATTTTTTTTGTTTTCAAGGTCGGCTCTATCAGTTTTTTTTGCGTCCATAATGTAGTATTTTTAATCAATTGTCTGC
>JAAYWF010000013.1 GCA_012516825.1 Lentimicrobium sp.
GGTTTTTTATTGTTTATTTTTGCAATGGTCTGGCCAGGAATAAAATTGAACATGTATAAAGACTATTTCTTCCTTGTTTTTTTTGTTATCTCTACCTTGAGCATGCTCACTGAAGATACGTTGGATACACAAGCCGGAGTTACATTTTACGCCTTTTTTACTATGCTTTTTTTATTAGGCCGAGATACAATTAACCCCTTAATTGCGCCAAAGTCAACTGTTCAACAATAAGTAAATCCATGAAAAACAATGAATTGTCAGACAACAAGTGGTTTGCCGTAGTAAATCCCAATGCCGGAAACCGTGCCATTAAGCGCGAATGGAAGATGATACATCGGGAAATGACCAGCAAAGGACTGAATTTTGATTATGCACTTACCGAACATCCTTTTCATACTTTAGAGATTGTTGATGATGCTTTGAAAAAAGGATATCGCAAAATCATAGCCATCGGCGGTGATGGTACCCTAAATGAAGCTGCCAACGCTATGTTGGATTTTAAAGACTTCCATCCTGATACGCATTTACTTGCATTGATCCCTGCCGGTACCGGCAACGACTGGGGACGCATGTTCAACGTTCCTAAAAAAGGTGTTCAGGCAGTAAAAACAGTAATAAAGGGTAAGGAATTTACGCAAGATGTCGGAGTGATAACCTATTTTGATAACGGCCAGCAAAAAAAGCGTTATTTTATCAATATTGCCGGAATGGGCTTTGACGCATTAGTAGCACAAAAAACCAATAAACAAAGGGCAGAAGGTAAAAGCAATGCCTACTCTTATCTGATAAATCTTTTAACCAGTTTTCTCCAGTATAAGCCCAGTATGATTCAGGTAGAAATTGATGGAGTAAAGTATAACTTCAACGCCTTCAGTATCAGTGTCGGGATATGCAGATACAATGGCGGAGGTATAATGCAGCTTCCCAACGCAATTCCCGATGATGGTTTGCTCGATATAACAATTATTAA
The DNA here is from genome assembly GCA_012516825.1 of Lentimicrobium sp. Lineage (GTDB taxonomy): Bacteria > Bacteroidota > Bacteroidia > Bacteroidales > 4484-276 > RZYY01. Next base: position 971 of record JAAYWF010000013.1, read on the forward strand.
AAAATTTGGCTTAGGTTCAGTGCTTTCATTGTTACGCAATCTTTACAACGGACAATTTGTCAAGCATCCAAAAGTATCAACCTTTACAGCAAAGAGGGTTACCATACTAAGCAAAAAGCCTGGTTTTATGATGGAAGCCGATGGTGAAAGTTTAGGTCAGGCGCCATTTGAAATAACAATCATACCACGCTCACTAAGGTTGATTATAGGCAGTTGGAATTCGCAATAATAAAGGAGGAGCTGTACAAAATATAAATCCTCATAAAACCATCTTCTTAACGAGTCAAATCCTTTGGCTAAATTTAAAAAACCACCCTTAGTAATTCATTTTTTCAGAATAAGTTTAGATGTATAAAACATTGTATCACATGTGATCTTTAGTAAATAAATCCCTTCCGGTTTATATCCGATATCCAGAAAATAGTCGGATACCTCCCGTCGCAAATTGATATCTTCGTTAAATAGTCGTTGACCTTTGATATTAAAAATCTCAATCCTAAAATTCCCGCCGATATTTTGATCAAAAACAATTTTAAAAGATCCGTTTGTAGGATTCGGAAAAATATCTATACCAACATTGACACCAGAATTTAACCCGAAACACTCGTCAACAAAGGCTGTTTGTTCAGCGAAGTTTTCGCAACCAAACTCATCAATAAAGGTATAAGTGAGCACATGCAATCCAATGCCTGCCAATGAAGGATAAAACCAACCATCTATTACTCCTGGTCCTGAATAAACACCACCTGGGGGGCTTCCTTCCGTAAGCTGATAATCGGGCGAATAAATGCAGAACTCGGGCAGTTGGGAAAACTCCACCTCAGGCAAATCCGTTAACAGAACATTCATGGTATGAGTTATACTTTCAGCACACGGAACCATCGAAAAACCTTTAAGCGTCAATTCTACAGTACCAGAAGCCAAATCACCGTCTCCTGGGTAATATGTGGTTACCGGTTGATTGTTAACGGTAAAAACACCATCGCCGGAGGTGCTCCATAAACAAACAAAGGTAAATTGCAATGAGCCGGACAATTCCACTTCAGATGGATTACAAACAGTTAAGTCTTCTCCGGCAAATACAAATGGCAAACGTGTAATGAAGAGTGTCATATCATCAACAAAGTAGCTTCCAAGATCATCATAGGCTGTTATAGTGAGTTGCACTGACCCGCTCTCTATATCATTTATTCCTGGTGTATAATAAGGATTCACGATTTCCGGATTATTAAAAACACCATCACCTGTTGTGCTCCATTCGACGTATATGGCATTAGCAACGTTTGCTTGCATCATGGGTATATTATTTTCACAAATAGTCATATCAGGTCCGGCAAACGCAACTAAAACATCGGAAACACTTGGAGGGAAAATAATGTAATCTATCCAGCCACAATCACTTCCGTTTGATACCGAATAGTCTTTATCATAATGCCACGAAAACGTTCGCTCGCCAGCCTGTACGGGATAGGTAGCATTAGTCCATCCAATATTGCCTGACCACGAGCCTTTCATACTGCCGTCAATGGCAAAAGAGAGAAAATCATAGTTAGTCTCGCTTGATACTTTATAATAAAAACTAATCTCCCCATCAACCATTACCTCCATGGTTACCTTTGCAGTACTTGATTGACTATGACTGATGTTGCCCGATTTCATACAATATTGGCCTTCCCATGGACTTTGATTAGTGATGACCCATGGGGAATTGCCCGCAAACTCCCAATCGAAACTACTGAAATTACCGGTTTCAAAATCCTCAACAACAAAACCAATAGTCATTGCAAAAACGTCAACTGCACCAAATCCCTGATCAGCTCCAACATTAATGATAAGATATGCCACATGACCTATTGGAGTGTTTTGGTCAATAGCCACCTCAAATTGCGCTGTAACAACCTGATTGCCTTCGAGTAAATCTATTGACCAATTCCCCTGTTCAATTGTTATAAAAGGATCATTTATTAAAATTGCACCATTAAGATTATAAGCCTTGCCCCCACCCGAGTTGACAATATTCACCAAAAGCTGGATCGTCTCGCCAGGCTCGGGAAGTCCATTATTTCCGTCATCTACTGCTACATTGCCAACAGCTAAAACCGGCGTATAGGCCTTTAAATAGATATGGCTATTGTACGATTCGTCTAAAGCATCTATTTGAGTATTAAAAATAATGTTGTGATTATTGGGTACATAGGGAGAAACCTCAAAAGAAAATGCGTCTTCAATAAAGACGATCTCTCCAGGTTCAAATGCGTTCAAATTCTGGGTATTATCAATCAAGCCAACGTACTGATCTTGCCCTGAAATGGTCATTAACGAAGCATTAACAACTTCGTCGCTGATATTTTGCAATTTAACAGAAACAAAGACTGTCTCCCCATATTCTATAATATTATCGTCTCCGGCGGAAATTTCAGTACTCCTAATAACTATCTTATTAATTCCATCGGTGGAAAAAGGTAAAGTTTTCAAACACTGCATACCGTTAGAATCCATAAGCGAGAACGAAATATCAACATCTTCGTACGATTGTGTCGGCGTTCCATAGAATAATCCATCTTCGGTAATTTTCATATCAGACATGGAATAATCCGGCTCTAAAACAATCTTTGTATTAGGTTGAACATTGTAAGTATTAGATATATCAAGCAGATGGTAATTCAAATCATCGCCATTAGATATTCCGGCATGCCATTTATTATATTGAGCAGCAGTTATCTCTCCGTAGAAGAACTCAATACTGCCTGACGGGAATAGAGAGACAGCGAAATTCAGGACGTTTCCTGTGGAATACTCTGTTGCTTTCCAACAAAAAGTAGCCATATCCTGATCACCCTCGTACCACATCCCACCACCCTGACTTACACCAAGCACTTTTGCCATGTATGGTGAGATGTTTTTAAGATTTTTAAAAAACACAAATTCATCTACAAGAAAAATCCATGGATAAGGCTCATCAGTAAACATCAGATAACCATCGGTATGAATATAAATTTTGTTGTAACTTTTATCATAGAACGGGAAGTCGAAATCAATAACTTTTGTTGCAAATCCCGAGGTGGAATTGTTTGGATTAAGTTGACTGGATGAAATGTAAGGAAATGACTCTTCTCCATTCTCTATACTATATTGTTGTCTTATTTTCCATTGATAAGGTTCTTTTCCACTACCTCCGAGCATCTGAAACTCATAAGGTTCATTAACTGTTGCCGGATCAAGACTTTGAATAATTATCTCAGGCGCTTCAAAAGTTATTGCAGCATTTACCTTTAACATTGTAAGGCCATTTTCAACAATCGGAATGTTTGTTTGCTGGCAGGGTATTTCCAGCATCGTATTGGTATAATCAATCAATGAAAAGCTGTTTATCACACCTGTGGCGTTGTTGTAAGGGTCTTTCTCATTCATCAAGAAGAAAAAAGTAGCCTCTTCCCCACTTTCTAAATGATTTAGCAAAGCTGTAACATCGAGTCCGAACTCAAGGGTTTTATCTGCTGTTGACGAACCGCCCTGCATATATTTGTCTCCCCCCTGATAGTTTAAAACGGGATATTCGATGATATGCTCAGGTTGTTGAGCATCGTAACCTTTAGCAACGCCGGCCATAACTTTTACACACTCGCGCGAGTTATGCGTTATTGTAGCTTTGTAGGTTATTTGTGGCTCCGAATGCTCTTTTGCATTTGCTACATAAACCGATCGGTTCCAAACGCCTCCCATGTGCAACGGGCGGCAAAGAGCATTATATAAGAGATAGGCATATCCCTGATTACCCCATGAAGTAGCTGAATAACTATTGGCAATTTTTACACCGCCAATTTCCCAATCCAATATATCAACCACTCCATCATTATTAATATCCAAATGGTTAGTATATTTTCCATCTCCATTAAGATCGTACCGGATGGAATCATGATAGCCAACTATAGTCAGTGCGTGGTTGGCATAAGTATGAAGTGTTGTAAGTACATACTTTCCGGCTTCGGGAGTTCCCGGAGGCAGAGTTTCGTAAACACCGCTATAGCTAGCATAAAAAACTGCCAGACCTCCCGTCTCTTCACCTTTGGTATGATTGTCAATCCAATGCTTAAGTACCTCAAGCTCATCGGCATTATTCAAAGGGATTTTATAAAAGTCCCACAATCTATTACTCATTGACTGATAATATAAATCATAGCCATTCATCCAACGGTATGCTCCTCCAGAGTTCAGGCTGCCACCATATTGAGTAACATTAGGAGTTCCTAACTCTTTTATAATATTCCAACTGTCGAAAAAGGCTGCGGCGCTACCACTTCCTGAATTACTCCAGTTAAAAACAAAATGAGTAGGATATAAATTATCGTTCACATTTGATGGCAGATTTCTCAATCTGTTAACTTCGTAAGTATAAAGATATGCTACACCGGCAGCCTGCCCACACTCAAGACCAGACTGGTTAAAAATAGACCGCATATAAGGTTGCTGCGAATTATCCACAAATACAGGCAGATTTCGTCCCTTTAGCCTTTCTGACATCTCTACTTCAGGTAAATCTTTAAACATTGCCAGATCCTCTTCAGTAAATACAGGTAATCCATCAATGTATTGCCTATTGTTTATGTAACTAATATTTGAAGCATTCTGTACAAAAGCAACAAAGGGAGATGACATTGTCAGTAAGAATAGAGCTAAGTATATAGATTTTCTCATTGCTTGGAGGTTTTCTTGGATTAAAAAAAGCATCTTTTTTTTTTTACAAAAGTATGAAATA
>JAAYWF010000088.1 GCA_012516825.1 Lentimicrobium sp.
ATTATACCTTTCTCATTTTTTAAATATGGATTGCCACCGGGTGTCCAGTATAAATCATTAAAGCTGGGTATTCTTATATTACGGGTAACGCTTGCGTTTAATATTATCGGATTTTTTTCGCGAACCCGATATCCTATGCCAAAAGAGCTGATTAAAGGAACAGCAGTATGATCAACAAGCTTTTGGATGACCGATCCGTTGAAAACAAACTTTTTTATCCCAAAGTATTGTAAATTCAGCTTTAACTTACCCTCTCCTCTCTCTCTCTTGCTATCGTAATTATCTGATTTTACGTTATGAAAATCAAATCCGACATCGGTTAAGATCATTAAATTTTTAAAACCGGAATACTTGTATCTTAACTTGTTGGCCGAAGTAAAAGTAATGTGGTCGCTATTAATTCCTGCGGTTTTCTTTTTGTAGTTTGACCGGCTTTGAAAAATACCACTTGTAAATTCTAATTTCGAATTATAAAAATGTTGTTTCATTTCAACAACAGCTCTGGCAATTTGGTCATACGAACTCTCCTTCTCATTAGGAAGCTTGGTGAGAATATTTGAGGGTAGGTTGCGGTCATTTTCCTGTATCCATGCCTTTAATGAAATGTTGGTGTTTGAAGCAAGATTCCAGTTTAACTCCTGAAGCAATCCCGTTTGATCAAATGATGCATTGGTTCTGTACTCTTTTTGAGGTTTTTCACCATTTAAGGTGTTGTTCAGAAATGGATAATTGTTTTCGGAGGTTTCATAGAAAAATCTGGTGGATGACTGAAATTTGTAATTCCCAACGTTACATAAAAAATATGTTCTGTAAGTGTTAAAACTACTAATATCCTGTTTGAGCTCAAGAGAAAATCTATTTTGCCAGTTTGTTTCCGTAGCAAGGTCAATCGCGCCGGTCAATCCTGATGAGTTGTAAGTAGATATGCCTCCGCCGTATCCAACATTTATCTTATCCACAAAAAGAAGAGGTATTTGCGAAATATCGGCATTCCCATTCATCGTCGAGTTTAGATTAATCCCATTCCATAGTACCTCTGTGTGTGAAGCAGATGCGCCTCTGGAAGATGTTGTTACCAGCCCGCCATTGGCGTAACTCTTGATAAATATTGATGTATTTACGTTCAAAAAATCTGCAAGATTTACCGAAACCCGATCTGTAACAAGCCTCTTCGTTAGTTTGGTTTCATGATATCCTAAAACCTGTTCAAGTCGTTGGTCAACTATCTCTACTGTTTCAAGATGTAGCGTGTCTTTATGGTTTTGTGCCGGTAAAGTCAGCCAAAACACGATGAAAACAACGATAAAAGTGCTTTTGATAATTAAATGATTCAATCTTACTTCATTCGCCATATCAAGTCAGCTTTTACTGTAAATTAATTATTCGGTTAATGAATTGGAGTACGGTAATTATCAATTTTTTACGCATAATTCCTTTTATAACATACAGGGTAACAATATCTTGTTAACATAAAGCCATCGAATCTTGTATGCCCGTATTTTGTTGTTAAAAAGGGGATTAAATTTTCCGTGTGATGTTCATTAACCTGTAAGGCTCCTTTTCTTAAGGTTTTACACAGCCTGATTATTCTTTTCATAATACCGAGTTTTAAGATTAAACAATTGATAATCATTAGTTTGATCAATCTTAAAACTTTCAAGAAAACATCTGGAATAAATAGATATGCATCTTTTATCCTCAGCTTTTATCCCGAAAGCTTTGATTACTAAGCAACGGTAGGTCTTCTGACTTGTTCCTTTTACGGCGGCCTTCCCATTCCTTCAAGCGAAACAGTGGCATAAGGGATGCCGGAAAAATTTAGAACTCACAGCAGCGGGTACTGTTCACGATTTTCACGTGATTCCCTATTATGATCTGAGTTTTTTTTAAACCTACGATCACCGTTTGCGGTTGCAAATGTACAATTTTAATTTAAAATCGAAAGTGCAACCTAAGATTTATTTTTATCTTAAAAAAAACAATCAATGAAAGCATTTTATACGATTTCGCTACTAGTACTACCATTCATTTATGACTAAAGCATGGCATTGCCTTTTTGTTCTTTAATGATGAAGTTGTTCGATGGAATAATTTTTTCATAAATCTTTAACTGTGATTTTTTAACCAAAATTAATCAAACCTGATCTAATATTTGTTCGGTAGATTTATTAGAGTATTGATTGCAAATACTTAATCGGGTTTAAAAATGTAAAGTGTAATTAAATCGCTTTAGTATCACTAAAAGAGTTATTTTTGCCGAAAAATTTAATTATGGATAAATATGCTGAAGTTACCCTTAACAGGGGTATGTCATTTGACGTTGAAGTTAATGGTCATAAATTTTTGATTGATGCCGACGAAAAAGTGGGTGGAGAGAACAGGGGGCCGCGTCCAAAGCCATTGTTGCTTGCCGGCCTTGGTGGCTGTACCGGTATGGATGTAATTTCCATTTTACGAAAGATGCGGGTGGAGCCTGAGTATTTTAATGTTGTTGTTTTGGCCGAATCCACAAACGAGCATCCGATGTACTACAAAAAAATACACATTGAGTATCAGTTCAGGGGAAAGGACTTGCCAATGGATAAGTTGGAAAAAGCAGTAAATCTCTCGCAGGAACGTTATTGTGGAGTATCTTTTATGTTGGGAAAAGCATCGGAGATCACAAGCGAGATAAAAATATTAGATTAATAAGAAAAGGCGCTTTAAAGGAATTAAAAATCAGAGCCTTGCTTTATTATTTCAAGTAACTCGTTTAATATCATTGCAGTAGCGCCCCAAATCAATCGGTTTTGAGTTACAAAGCAAGGCACTTTCACCTGTTTTGATCTTGATATAACGGGCTGAAATTGAAAACATTCCTCTTTCATTAGCTCGTTGAGAGAAAGATCGAAGACTTCAGTAACTTCGGTGATATCGGGTTTGTAATTCGGTTGCTTTTGGATATATCCGACAAAAGGATAAACAAGGAAATTGCTTGGTGGGATATAAAGCTGGCTTAACTGACCGATTATTTTTATCTCTTCTTCAGGAACGCCAATTTCCTCTTGTGTCTCCCTGGTTGCTGTTTTGCTATATGTTAAATCATTTTCTTCGTAACCGCCGCCCGGAAAAGAGATTTGCCCGCTATGTACGCCATTATATTTTTGCCGCAAAATAAACGTCAATCTTGTTTGACCATTTTGTGAAAAAAGCATAGCAAGAACAGCTCCTATTTTTACAGCTGAAAAATTTATAGGAGGAAATTCGGAACGGGTAGGAGGAAATAAACGAGTATGAGCTTTTACTCCCGGCAAAGGCTGCTTTAAACTATGTTCAAGGTGCTTAATAAGTTGATCGAATTGCATTGGCTCCATTATCGGCAAAAATAACTTATTGAAAAATTATCGGTAAAATGTCTGACTTTTTATTTTAATAATTGAATTTTCATTATTATTGCTGCCTAAAAGCAGATGAAAAAGATGATTAAAGAACGAACAAAATCATTAGATCAAAATGAAGAGCAACTTACTGATAGACGGGAACTTATCCTGTTTAATGATGATATAAACACTTTTGATTTTGTGATAGAAACCCTGATAGAAGTTTGCGAGCACGATCCCTTAACAGCTGAACAATGTACACTTATTGCTCATTTTAATGGGAAGTGTTCGGTTAAGTCAGGAGATGTTGAGGAGCTGATACCGATAAGTTCGGAGATGACTAATCGTGGTTTAACCGTTTCGATAAAATAGAATTAAATATCATTAATATGTCGTGGACAGTCATTATTGTGTTGATTTTGGTGGGTTTGTTATTCTTGCTTCTTGAAGCGTTGGTTATACCCGGAACCACTATTGTTGGTGTTATTGGTTTTGTACTGATTGCAATTGGCGTTTGGCAAAGCTATGCTATTCATGGGGCAGTGGGAGGTAATATCGTGTTGCTTTCAACAGTTTTGCTTTCAGTTGTTGTCCTAATTTTAGCATTACGATCAAAAACATGGAAGAGGATTATGTTACATACTGAGCTTGATGGCAAGACTAATATTGTGGAGGAAGAGTCTGTTCAAGTTGGCGATGTGGGGAAAACTATTTCAAGGCTTGCACCCATGGGTAAAGCCTTTATTAATAATCAATATTTTGAAGTAACCTCTACCGGGGGGCTGATTGATCAGGAGACTGAAATAAGAGTTGTGAAGATAGAGGGAAAGAAAATTTTTGTAAAATTAAATACTTAATGTTATGGAAAGCAATGTTTTAATAATTATTGCAATTGGAGTAGCTTCGCTATTTGGCCTTTGGTTAATATTTTATTTCATTCCGGTTGGATTGTGGTTTTCGGCACTTGTATCTGGTGTAAGGATATCTTTGTTGCAATTGGTTTTGATGCGTTGGAGGAAAATCCCGCCAGCTATAATTGTTAATAGCCTTATAGCTGCCACTAAAGCAGGGCTTAAATTAAACAGGAATGAACTTGAAGCTCACTATTTGGCCGGTGGTAGATTGAAATCTGTTGTTAATGCGCTTATTTCTGCTGATAAGGCAAATATGGGACTCGATTTTAAGGCTGCTACTGCGATAGACCTCGCCGGGCGTGATGTTTTTGAAGCAGTACAAATGTCAGTAAATCCCAAAGTTATCAATGCTCCGCCAGTTGCTGCTGTAGCAAAAGATGGTATTCAATTGATTGCCAAAGCAAGAGTTACGGTGCGGGCAAATATTCGTCAATTGGTTGGTGGTGCAGGTGAGGATACGGTAATTGCCAGGGTGGGCGAAGGTGTTGTCTCAGCTATCGGTTCGGCCAATTCGCATAAAAGCGTGCTTGAAAATCCCGAAACGATTTCGAAGCTTGTTCTCAATAAAGGATTGGATTCGGGAACAGCTTTTGAAATTCTCTCAATTGATATTGCAGATATTGATGTAGGGAAAAATATTGGCGCAGTACTGCAGATGGATCAGGCAAATGCTGATAAAAATATTGCACAGGCCAAAGCGGAAGAAAGACGCTCCATGGCTATTGCTCTTGAGCAAGAGATGAAAGCTCGTGCACAGGAAGCCCGTGCAAACGTTATCCAGGCAGAGGCTGAAATTCCAAAAGCCATTGCAGAAGCGTTCAGAAATGGTAATTTAGGAATTATGGATTATTATAAGTTTGAGAATATAAAGGCTGATACCCGAATGAGGGATTCTATAGCTGGCGCGCCGGAAACCCAAACTAAATCAAAACAGAAACCTGAAGGAAAATAAAAAGTGTAACTGTTTCAAAAAATAACTCATAAACACCCGTCTTTTCAACTATGAGAAGACGGGTGTTTCTTTTTAGAATCAAACTATTGTTAAAAGATCTAAAAATTTGATACTTCCTAGCATCTCCCTCCGTTTATAAGGAGAAACAAAATCATCAGAAGGTAATTAATCTTTATTAACTCATAAAATCATAAGATTTTGATGATAAGAACTATTGAGGAAAAAGAGATTGATAAGAAATTTGAAACGTTAAAACAATTTTGTACCAATTGTACTCCGGATGAGTTGGACAAACTTGATGCTGCATATCGTTATGCCGCAAAGGTTTATGGAGATAAAATCAATTCTTCGGGAGAACTTCTAATATCCCATAGTCTTTCTGTCGCAAGAATTGTTGCCGAAGAGATTGGACTTCGTTCAGTATCGTTAATAGCAGTGCTTTTGCATGATGTAATAAACACAGCTGATGATAATTGTGAGGAAATAGAATCGAAGTTCGGAAAAGATGTTGCCACCATTGTACGAGGGTTTAAAAAGGTGTCGGTAATAGATTCGGAAAAGGTAAAACTTCATTCGGAAAACTTCCGCAGCCTCTTTTTAAGTATGATTGACGATGTGCGTGTGATATTTATTAAAATAGCGCACCGGCTTTATGATCTGCGCAACTATTCTTCATTGACGGAGTTTCAAAAGAAGATATTTCTCAATGACGTTCAATATCTTTATATCCCGATAACTCACCGGATGGGTTTATACCATATCAAAGCACAACTTGAAGATATGGCGTTTCGTCATTCCTACCCGGTGGAATATAGTAAAATTGAATCGAGACTGCACGAAACAAAGGAGCAACAGGAAAAATATATTGAGAAATTTATTAGACCTATCAAAGAGCAATTTGATAAGTCAGGTATTAGTTATGAAATTAAAAGTCGTGCAAAATCCATCACTTCGATAAAAAGAAAAATGGAGGCACAGGATATAGGAATTGATAAGGTTTATGATCTTTTTGCAATAAGGGTTATTTTGCAAAATGTGCTGTCAGATGAGGATGATGAATTTATAGAAGATTATTTAGCTAATTGGGAAAAATTTGGCGATCAGCGTAGCATTAAACGAAAAAGGATTAAAGAGAAAGAGGAACAGGAAGATTCATCGTCGGAAAATAGGAAAAAACAGAAAGATGGAAAAGAAAAAAGCTTAGAATCAATTAATGAAAATCAAGAGAATGAGATCAAGGATTTTGAGGATAGAAAAAAACGATATTTAGAACTGATTAATCGCGAAAAGACCGCTTGCTGGCAAGCCTATTCATTAATTGCTAATACCTATGATCCTAATCCAAAACGATTGAGAGATTGGATTACTACTCCTAAGTTAAGCGGTTACGAATCGTTACATACAACTGTTTTGGGGCCGGAAGACAGATGGGTTGAAGTTCAAATCAGAACTGAACGCATGGACGTTAATGCAGAAAAGGGTAGTGCAGCACACTGGAAATATAAAGAAACAGCTTACGGAAAGAATATTGATAATTGGTTGCTGGATGTACGTAACTTGCTCGAGACTATTGGCACTCAGCGATTTGATGAACAAAAACAGACAAAAATTGACCATGCTGCAAGCAATATTTATATTTTTACTCCAAATGGTGATCTTAGAGAATTGAAAAATGGGGCTACAATTCTTGATTTCGCTTTTGAAATTCATACTGATGTAGGTTCTAAGTGTGTAGGCGGTAAGATAAATGGAAAAATTCATCCTATCAGATATCAGCTTAAAAACGGCGATAAGGTTGAGATAATAACTGCAAAAAATCAACGTCCGAACCCTGACTGGCTAAACGTTGTTGTTACTTCAAAAGCCAAAAGTAGGATTGCAAGGGCGTTGAGGGAGCAAAAATTTAAAGAAGCCGAAATTGGAAAAGATATCCTCTATAGGAAGTTCAAAAATTGGAAAATTGAACTGAATGAGCGCGAATTAAATAAAATAATCAAATTTTATGGTTTTAAGTTACCGGTTGACCTCTATTTTAATATCGCAACCGGAAAAATTGATTTACAGGATGTAAAGCAGATATTTAAAACATCGGATGAGATAGAGGAGAGGATAAGTACAACGGAGAAGCCAATCAATGTTGAGGAACTTATTGAAAACAGAAGCGAAAAAGATCTTGGCTATATCACTATTGAATCGGGTGTGTCAAACCTTAATTACAGCCTTGCCAAATGTTGTAATCCAATTGCGGGCGATCGTATTTTTGGTTTTGTAACTGTAAACCAGGGGATTAAGGTACATCGTATGGATTGCCCAAATGCTGAACAAATGCTGACCAAATATCCTTACAGGGTTATAAAGGCACGTTGGAAAGAGTCGCAGTCAACCAAAGTTTTTATTACTAACTTACGTGTGATTGGGATGGATAGGGTTGGGATATTAAATGATATTACTAAAGTTATAAGCGAAGACCTTCGGGTAAATATGAAAAGTGTAAACTTTAAGTCAGCAGGGTCGGGATTTGAAGGTGTAATTAAAGTACAAGTGCGTGATGTAGAGCATCTTGGTTATCTTCGTCAGCGATTGCTAAAAATTAAAGGAGTAATAAAAGTTGTGCGTTTCGATTAGTCCTCAGCTTTGCCGGGAAGCATAGGTACAAATATAAAACCGCCATGCTCCTCAGTTATAAATTCCCCCTCGCCTTTTTTTATTAATCTGATCATTGTTTGATGATTTTTTTGCCCCACGGGAGCGACTAAAATTCCTCCGATTTTTAATTGCCGTTTTAATGCTTCAGGGACGAGAGGCACAGCAGCGGTGATGATGATTCTGTCGAAAGGGGCAAAAGTTGAGAGGCCATCGTATCCATCACGATAAAAGACTTTTATTTTGTAATTATAACGATCAAAGAATAGTTTTACCTTTCTGTACAGATTGTACTGGCGTTCAATAGAATATACTTTAGCGCCCATGTTATAAAGTATTACAGCCTGATACCCCGAACCGGTGCCTATTTCTAAAACGCTATGTCCGGGTTCAACATTTAATAACTCCGTTTGAAAAGCGACTGTGTAAGGTTGAGAGATTGTTTGCCCCGATCCAATCGGAAAGGCTTTGTCCTGATAGGCATACTCAATAAACGAAGAGTCCATAAAATGATGCCGCGGAACGTTCATCATGGCATCGAGAACATTTTCATCTTTAATACCTTTGATTCTTAAATTGTTGATCAAATGTTGCCTCAATCCTTTGTGTTTATAGCTATCTGATAGTTCCATTTAAGATTTTTTTAAAGAAGGTTGCACTTATTGCCTGCGAAAATACTTATTTGACAAGCATAAATCTCCTATTTTTGCCAAAAAATTGATTATGCTGAAGATTGGAGTTCTTGGAGCAGGTCATCTTGGTAAAATTCATTTGAAGTGTATTTCTCAGATTGACCAATACAAATTAGTGGGTTTTTACGATCCGAATAAAGAAACAGCTGAAGCAGTTGCCAATGATTTTCAGATTAAACGATTTAATAATCTCCATGAGTTGATTGATGCAGTGGATGTGGTAGATATTGTTACACCTACTGTTTCACATTTTAGTTGTGCTGTTGAGGCAATAAAAAAGTCGAAACATGTTTTTATTGAAAAGCCTATCGTTACTACACTTACCGAAGCCCACGAGCTTATCGAGCTGGCGCAGGAGGCTGGTGTGAAAGTGCAGGTTGGTCATGTCGAACGGTTTAATCCTGCATTTCTTGCTGCTCGTCCGTTAATCCAAAATCCTATGTTTATCGAAGCGCATCGCCTTTCACAATTTAATCCGCGGGGAACGGATGTGCCGGTTGTGCTTGACTTGATGACTCACGATATTGACATTGTGTTAAGTGTTGTCAATTCAGGGATCAGGAAAATACATGCAAGTGGAGTAGCTGTTGTTAGCGATACTCCCGATATTGCCAATGCACGGATTGAGTTCGACAACGGATGTGTGGCAAATCTTACCGCAAGCAGGATATCAATGAAAAACATGCGCAAATCCAGATTTTTTCAACGCGATGCCTATATCGCTGTTGACTTCTTGAAAAAGGATATCGAGGTTGTGAGGATGAGGGATATCGAAACAGAACCAGATGATCCGTTTGCCATGATTATTGATCTGGAACAGGGAAAGGGAAAAAAAGAGATCATGCTTGATAAGCCCGAAATAATCCATAACAATGCAATCGTTACTGAATTGCAGAGTTTTGCTGATGCAATACAAAATAATGTAACGCCGCCAGTAACCATATACGATGGATACAAAGTTCTTGAAATATCGCATATGATTTTAGAAAAAATCAATTCAAAAGCATACTTCAAGCCACTGTTTTAGCTTATTTTTCATCTAATAATTTGAATATTATCTTTAATCAATTCATATAATCTTGAAGAAAAGACTAACTAAACTAATAATCTTATCTGTTGTATTTGTTTTTCTCTCTTTAATTTTTGCTTGTCAACAGGAAAACTTAAAACCTGGCTCCACAGCGTTTATCGAAGTGGATCATTTCAACCTCACCACTAATTATATTACTAACGGGTCAAATTCGCATAAAATCACTGATGTATGGGTTTATGCTGATGATCAAACTATTGGTGTTTTTGAGCTTCCAATCACTATCCCTATTTTGAAAAGTGGAATAGGGAAGTTAAGGTTAGAGGCTGGCATAAAATTAAACGGCATTAAGACGACACGAGTTAATAATCCCTTTTATGAACCTGTAATAATTGAACCTTTTAATTTTATTATTGATAGCACAATTTTACTTTCTCCGACAACTACCTATCGCCCGCAAACCGTTTTTGTGTGGATGGAAGATTTTGAATCCGATGTGATATCGTTAGATACAACACGCCTTACCAGTGATGTTACAGTTGTAAAATCAACGTCTTCACAAGCATTTGAAGGAAGCAGTTCAGGTATGATCGCCTTGAATAAAGACAATAATGTATTCGAAGCAGCTACCTTCGAAGCTTATGTTTTACCAACAACAGGTAAGCCCGTTTTTTTGGAAATGGATTATAAAAATGACTTTAATTTTACAGTAGGTATTTTTTCACAGACAGAAAATCAGATATTGAAAAAAGAGGTTATCTATTTACTTCCCAAAGAGGATTGGAATAAGATATACATCAATCTGACAGATAAATTGACTGAAAGTCAGAATGCGATTGATTTTAAAGTTTTTTTCAGAACAGCCTTACCGGAAGAGATTGATACCGCTACTATATTTTTGGATAATCTCAAATTGATTTATCGGTAAAACTTTATACAATGAATAAAACTACCCAGACAGCTAAATTTCTTTTTGCAGATTGGATTGCTGCAATTCTTGCTTGGTTGCTATTTTTTATCTATCGAAAATACGCCGTTAACCATGATGTGTTTAGTAATTTACCCGAGATATTTGGCGATCTGAAATTATATCTTGGTATTGTAATAGTACCTTTTTTCTGGATTATCCTATACATTATAGTCGGGTCTTATCGTAATGTTTACCGTAAAACGCGTGTTAGAGAGGTAACTATAACTTTTATCAGTTGTTTTATCGGCGTACTCATTCTCTTTTTCACTTTGCTTCTGGATGATGTGGTAGTATCGCCAAAGGATCATTATATCTCTTTTCTTGTGCTTTTTAGCTTTCAATTAACTTTCACCTTGTTGTTTAGGCTTATTCTTACAACGAGGATGGTAAAAAAAATACATCACAAAATTATAGGGTTTAACACTATCCTGGTAGGAGGAGGTAATAATGCTTTAGAGCTTTATCAGGCAATGGATAGCCAGTTCCCTTCATCGGGTAATAAATTTGTTGGTTTTGTTACTGTTAAAGAACTTGATGAATATCCATTAGATAAACATCTTGAGAATCTTGGGTCTTATAAGTCGTTGGCTCAGTTGATTGAAAAAATGAAGGTGGAGGAGATAATTATTGCGGTGGAAAGAAACGAAAGTAAAGCAATCGAGAAAGTGCTTTCGGAGGTGGAGATAACCGATGTTATTATAAAATTATCGCCTGTAATGCAGGACTATATGCTTGGTAAAGTAAAAACTACCTCTATTTTTACCGAGCCTTTAATACAAATATCTCCTTCATTATTGCCACCTTGGCAGGAGTCGCTTAAAAGACTGATTGATTTTGTAGCATCATTAGTTGCCGTTGTATTGCTTTCGCCTGTTTATTTATTTTTGGCAATCGGCGTAAAGCTCTCGTCAAAGGGGCCTATTTTATACCAACAGGAACGCATCGGATTGCACGGCAAGCCCTTTATGATACCAAAGTTCAGGTCAATGTATGTTGGCGCTGAAAAAGGTGTTCCAATGCTCTCATCAAAAAACGACAGCCGCATTACGCCTTTTGGTCGTTTTATGCGCAAACTCAGGCTTGATGAAATACCTCAGTTTTTTACCGTCCTCAAAGGAGACATGTCACTCGTTGGCTACCGTCCCGAACGTCAGTATTTTATTGATCAGATTGTGGAAAAAGCGCCTCATTATCGAATGCTCTTCAAAGTGAAGCCCGGGATAACCTCGTGGGGACAAGTGAAATTTGGTTATGCATCCACAGTAGATGAAATGGTTCAACGACTGAAATATGACATTCTTTATGTTGAAAACATGTCGTTGGCTATGGATTTTAAAATCATGTTTTATACTTTACTTATCATTGTTCAGGGAAGAGGAAAATAGTATGACTTGTAGTCAAGAATAAAGGCGGTATTTTAAGGAGAGCTACATTTCAATTAAATGTAAAAATTCAATCGAAAAACAGACCTGCAGCTTTTTGAAAAGAATGCATATACTTTGCAAAAATACTTTGGGTTAAAATGATTTGGAGTATCTCATTGACAACGAGTTTTATTTTTTTTTGTTAAACAATAGTGAAAAACAGTGTAGTTTAGCGCAAAAAAGCTGAAGATGTCATTTTTCGAGATAGGGATTTATCAGTCAAAAAAAGTGGAAAACCTTGGGACGCTGTGGCGTTCGGCTTATCAGCTTGGCGCTACGGGTATTTTTACTATTAACCGCAGATACCAAAAACAACCTTCTGACCCTTTTGCTGTGGAACGACATATCCCTTTACGCAATTACGAAAATTTCCAGCAGTTTTTATCGCAGCGACCTATGAACGCCATCCTTGTAGCCATTGAAGAGGGAGGAACTCCACTTGCCGAGTTTCATCATCCGCCTCAAGCAATCTATCTCTTAGGCGCTGAAGATTCAGGTTTGCCAAATGTCGTTTTGGAAAATTGTCAGTTGATCGTTTCACTTGAGGCTATGATACGGCCATCATACAATGTTGCTGTTGCCGGAAGTATTGTTATGTACGATCGGGTGTTTGGAAATAAAATGGGATTTCCATTGCCAAAATCTAAAATGATATAATAATGAATGGCGCTGAGCTGTCGCATTGGATTAAAAAAAGGTCTGAAGAATTGGGCTTTTCAGCTTGTGGAATTGCTCCAGCCGGATTTCTTGAAAAAGATGCTGTCAGGTTAGAGGCGTGGTTGAAAGAAGGGATGCATGGAAA
>JAAYWF010000089.1 GCA_012516825.1 Lentimicrobium sp.
CGGTATCATAAAATAGAAACCACACACCTGCCGTCAGGATTGTACCTGATAAGGCTGTGGGATGGCGAAAGGTGTAGGACGGAGAAGGTGGTGGTGGAGTAACCAGGAAAATTTATGGCGTTAATTATTAGAATATGCCAGGATGCGAAGCCTTTGGTGTTATTTACCTCCATTTTTTACTCCACCACCAATTTCCCGCTTTCCTCTACTCCTTATACTGTTGAAAATACGGTAAACGTAGGCGCCAGGCGGTACGCTTGAGATATCCGCCTGTGGGCGGTTGGAAGCGAGCGTCTGCTCAAAGAGGATGCGGCGGCAAGGTCAATCAGTTGCAGGGTAGCGGTTTTGTAAAGCAGGCTGAAATCCATGATTATGAAGTTAATGGCAGGGTTGGGGAAAAAGGATTGCATCCGATGTGCTAATGGACAAATTTTTATTATTAATTGTAAAGGTGAGGCCATCGCTATCCGTTTTGATAATCAATAGTTGATTTTATATGGTTCTATCATGGGTAATGAGCCATATCCTCCGTCAATTGCAATAGCTCCAACTGGACTAACCTTCATGGTGAAGGTTTCGTAATTGGCATCACCGCCAATAAAGCGATGTCAAACTAATTCAAGGTTACACATTACCTCTGTATCCGGTTTAATACAAAATGATCATATCTCGCCGAAAAAGCTAAAGATCATACGCACATAGAAGTAATAGTTGGTAGCGAATTCGTTGTATGGCTTTAGGTTGATATTTTTAAAATAAAGCTGTATTCCCGGGTCAATAGAGATAGTTTCACTGAAAATAAACTTAAATCCACCATTGAGGAACAGCCCGTAACCAAGCCCGCCTTGATAGACCTTATATGCTGTTACGTTTGAATTTGGCACCCAGTTTTGGTTAAGATACACATTTACAATTGAATACTCCCGATTTCCTATCATAATTTTATGGCTAAGCACCTCGGTACTGTTTAGTGAAAAACCTGTTTCGATAAAAAAGCTTGTTGCCCTGCCGGTCCGGTAATGCTTACTTATGCCCACATCAATACTTATTCGTTCCTCCTCGCCTCGTATAAATCCATGCCTGAGCGCCGGTTCGGAGAAGCCGGTAATAGAGTCAATAACAAGTTGAAAGATACCGCTTGTTTTCAGCTTTACATAGTTTGACTGAACGAAAATCCCGGTAGTGTTATTGAAATTGTATTTTGCGTAAAACCCAGGGGATATAGTAGCGTCGTACTTCAGATTTAATGGATAATAAACCCACCAAGCCGTATCGCCAGGTTTTAGGTTATACTCGCTTGCCCATTGATTGCCGGCGCCGGTCCATTCAGGCTTTTGGGTATTAGGGAATTTAAGTATGTCGCGGCCATTAAGTTCTTGCTTAATTTCGTTATACCAATAATAATTTTTTAAAATGTAGGCTATATTGTTTTCGTTGTCGGGCAGGCCATTGTAAAAAGCAGCCGAATTTTTGTTAGCTAAATACATCCCGAGGTTAATGCCAAATTGCCAGCCGGTGAGGTCGTATTCACTCCAATTTTTTT
The DNA here is from genome assembly GCA_012516825.1 of Lentimicrobium sp. Classification (GTDB taxonomy): domain Bacteria; phylum Bacteroidota; class Bacteroidia; order Bacteroidales; family 4484-276; genus RZYY01. The sequence goes on from JAAYWF010000089.1 coordinate 1,544, forward strand.
CTTCTTCAGTAAAACGTGGTATGCGTTGCTGTGCATTGAGTGAATTAAACAAGAGTTGCAGAGCAAGAAAAAGGGTGAAAACCGGAAATGCAAAAATTTGATAAAATTTTACTTTCACTGTATTGATATTAATTTGTTTGAAGGCAAAAATAATGAAACCTGTAAATGAAAATTCAAATTAATCCTTAAATGCAAAAAAGTTATAGTTTAGTGCTTTTAAATAAATATTGAAAGCAATTATGACTTTTGATGAATTACAACTTGAATTTAAAGAGCGTTATCAAACCGGCGAGGGTAATTTAAAGGCTGTCTTTGCGCCAGGGCGTATTAATCTTATTGGCGAGCATACCGATTACAATGGCGGATATGTACTACCATGCGCTATATCAAACGGTACCTGGTTATTAGCTCAAAGTAATAGTGGTGGTGTTTTAAGGTTTTTATCGCTGAATTTTTCGGAAACTGCGGAAATTCCAATTGATAAAATTGGGGAAAAGAGTAAAGTGAGTTGGGTAAATTATCCCTTAGGGGTAATTAATCAATTGCTGGCAAGAGGGTTGAAACTTACCGGCCTGGATATGTTGTTTTACGGCAATATCCCCAACGGAGCCGGCCTCTCCTCGTCAGCTTCTATCGAGGTGGCCACAGCTACTCTTCTCAATCATTATTTTAATTTAGGAATTAATGATTTAGAAATTGTTAAGCTATCGCAAAAAGCTGAAGTAGAATTTGTTGGCGTCAATTGTGGGATTATGGATCAGTTTGCTGTTACCATAAACCGTAAAAATCACGCCCTTTTTCTTGATTGTCGCACCCTCGATTTTGAACTTGTACCCCTCGCTTTTGACGGTTATAAAATCGTCATTTGTAATACAGGAATAAAACGGCAGTTAGCTCAATCCAAATATAACGAAAGAGTTGCCGAATGTGCCAAGGCAATTGATTTTATAAAACAAGTTCATCCTGTTGATTATTTAGGACAACTAACCCTCAGTCAGTATAATAGCCTCAAACATTTAATTACTGACTCGACCATTCGCCGTAGAGTTACACATGTTGTAACTGAAAACCAACGTGTACTCGATGCGGTTAATGCTTTAAAAAATGGCAACATAAAGCTTTTTGGCAGTCTGATGAATGCTTCACACCATTCGTTGCGCTACGATTATGAAGTTACCGGCAAAGAGCTTGATGTAATGGTGGAAGAAGCTCTGAAAGTTGATGGCGTGTTGGGCGCCAGAATGACCGGCGCCGGTTTTGGAGGCTGCGCAATTACTATTTTGAACGAAACGGCCGTTGACAGTTTTATTGATCAGGTTGGCGAAAGGTATAAAAATAAAACCGGATTCATACCCGAATTCTATATTTCGGAAACTAATGATGGCGCAAAAATGATACTTCTGTAACCTGACTATATGGGCTTAAATTAAGCCGTGATAATTCTCTTTGCTATTAAAACAGTCATTTTAAAAGCAGGAGTTTAATGTTTTTTAATTATAAAAAAGATGTTATGGAACATTAGCTTCCATTTATTATTTAATCAGGGTTAAGCGAAATCAATTCATTTTAATGTCCTTTACGGGTAGTGAGTGATGATAAAAATTGCGGGGCGATTTAAAGTTACACCATATGTCGTTATTTCCCAGAGTGGCGCAGAGATAATAGTTTATTTTTCAGTTCCAAACCAATATATTGTTGAAGAGCGAAAATGCTCATCCGGCCTAAGGATTGTCGAAGGGAAACCTGGCTGATTTGGCGAGTCGGGGAAATGTTGTGTTTCAAGGCAAAAACCGAAATGTTTATGGTAGGCTGCCCCTCCTTTACCTATATAGCTGCCGTCAAGAAAATTTCCTGAATAGAACTGCATCCCTGGCTGATCAGTAAAGACTCTCATTATCCTGCCGCTTTTAGGTTCATTTACCTGTGCTACCATTTTTAATAGATTATCGGAATTGTCGAAAACAAAAGTATGGTCGAAGCCTCCTTCAACTTTGTCAATATCTTTTCCTATCGGTTTGGCAATTTGGAAATCCATTGGCGTTCCTTCCACAGCGGCCAGCTCTCCGGTTGGGATCAGGTTTGCATTAACCGGAACAAATTTTTTGGAATTAATCTGCAACCAATGATCGTAAATGGTTCCGCTATTTTGACCTGCGAGGTTGAAATATGAGTGGTGTGTGAGATTGATAGGGGTTGGCTTATCGGTAAATGCGTCGTAATAAATCTTTAGCTCGTTATTGTTTGTTAGAGTATAGGTAACGCTAATATTTAAATTTCCGGGGTAACCCTCCTCGCCATTTTGGCTTAGATAAGTAAGGATTAATCCAGCGCTGTCGGGGTAAATAAAATCTTTAACATCCCACACAACTTTATCTAACCCTTTGATGCCGCCGTGAATATGATTAAGACCATCGTTAGTAGCTAATTGATATTCATTGCCGTCTAACATAAATTTGCTCATAGCAATACGGTTGGCATATCTTCCGATAATTCCGCCAAAATGAGGATTATTGTTTTCGATGTAAGAGGACAAACTGTCGTAACCAAGCGCTATGTCAGCCAGATTCCCTTTTTTGTCGGGAACCAGCAAATGGGTTACAATACCACCATAGTTGATAATAGAAACCGACATGCCATGCTCGTTGTTAAAAGTGTATTGGTAAATCTGTTTACCTTCAGTTTCTCCGTAAATGTGGCGTTTCATATTCATAACCTCATTTGTTTTTTTTTGATCTAAATTCCCACTACAACTTGTTATTAAGTAAATAATCAACGTTGAGAGGAAAACTAATAAATAGGTTCTTTTCATCTTTATTTATTGATACAGCAAAGGTAATTTTTTTTGATATCTGATTAAGAAAAATATTGATTTTAGTGTGAGTTGCTACTATTTGTGTGTTTCTGATCCACTGATGGCAGCGGTTGAGAAACGTTTGGCTAGGTTATGAATAGAGACAGGATTTATTGTAAGAAGGGGATTTTAAAAAGAGTCTGACGCAATTCTTAATACAAAGCATTAGCTTTTACTTTATTGCCTTTGGTAAGGTTCAATGTGTATCGTAGCTTCAATTGATAGGTTATCGCGTAGTTTTTGACGGATAGCAGTAACGAGCGCATGCGATTCCTCAACAGTCATCATGTTTGGAAGTCGGATATGAAAAGTTAATTCCTGATGTTCGCCATAACTGTGTAGATGAATATGGTGTAGCTGTATATCGTGTATTGTTTCTAGAAACAATACACGATATACAGCTACACCATATTCATCTACACAG
>JAAYWF010000090.1 GCA_012516825.1 Lentimicrobium sp.
ATATTTACCATCCGGAGTATTGAAACGAAGATTCATCTCGTGTACCAAATGTTGTAAAAAAAGAGGATGCGCGCCTGCAATTCCACCACCCAAAACAATAAGGCCATCAACAAGTGTAGCTGCGTTAGCCAAAGCATCTCCTGCGGCGATGGCAAATTTCTTAAAAGCTTGTTTGGCAGCCTCCTTGTTGCCCTCCACTATGCCCATTCCAATTTCAAAAATGGATTGTGGTGTGGGACATAACACTTCGGATATGTTGGCAGCTCTGCTATAGTCGCGTCTTATGCCTCTGATGCTTACTGTTTCTTCGGCGCTATAAAAGGGGTGTATTTTATTTCGGATTCTGTTTATTTCGCCGGCTGCAGAATTATCCCCTATGAATAACTCTCCGTTAGTAACGATCCCGCCGCCGAACCCGGTTCCAAAGGTAGCTCCTAAAAGGTTCTTAAATCTCTTGGGGCTATTATTTTCCTCTAAAAGGGAGTTTATGTATGGTAAAAAACCTTCTATTGCTTCGCCATAAGTGAACAGATCGCCGTCGTTGTTTAGGAATACGGGAATTTTAAAATGTTCTTTCAGCATTGGGCCAAGCGCCACGCCCCCTCTAAAAAGCGGTAAGTTGGCCAAATCGCCGATAATTCCATTTTCATAATCCGCAGGGCCCGGAAAGGCAAAAGATATAGCTACGGGCGGCGTAGCTAATTTGCTTCTCACCTGTTCGAAACCTTCTATAATTCTTTTTAATAACTCGGAGAGAGAATCGGCAGAGGCAGGGAGCGTGATTGATTCAATTACTTCTTCTGCCGCCTGAATTGCTGAGAATACAAAGTTAGTTCCGCCAGCATCAAGGGTCATTATTATTCTCTTGTCTTGCTTCAGGTTCATAAGATGATTATTTGGTGTAAGAGTGGCAGCAAAGATATAGAAAAGGTTTTAGGTAAGATGAATTTTCATTCTATCGTTATAACAGCATATGGTTTGGAAAAGTAATAGGATTTCTAAAGAAAGAACTTAATAAGCCTCAAGCCAGTTATTACCTGTACTAATATCAACCAATATCGGAACTGACATTTCAAAAGCATTTTTCATGTTCTCTTCGACTATCGCTTTCAACTCATCAATTTCAGCTTTGTGTGCATCAAATACTAATTCGTCATGTACCTGTAATATCATTCTCGATTTCATTTGTCTTTTTTCGATTTGCTGGTATATCCTGATCATTGCAATTTTTATCATATCGGCTGATGATCCTTGAATTGGAGTATTGATCGCATTACGTTCGGCAAAGCCTCTAATGTTGGTGTTGGCTGAATTTATATCATTAAGGTATCTGCGGCGCCCCATCATAGTTTCAACATAACCGTTTTTTCGGGCGAAAGCGATGCTGTCGTTCATATATTGTTTGATGCCTGGATATTGTTTGAAATATGTCTCTATGATTTCGGATGCTTCAGCGCGGGAAATATTAAGTCTTTCGGCCAATCCAAACGCTGATATGCCATAAATGATTCCAAAGTTGACAGTTTTGGCATTTCGCCGCATCTCTTTAGTAACCTTTTCGATGTCAACGTTATAAACTCTGGCTGCCGTTGCTGTATGTATGTCGAGCCCTTGAATAAACGCCTTCATCATCTCTTTGTCGCGGCTTAGTTCTGCAATAATCCGAAGTTCGATTTGTGAATAGTCGGCGGCAAGTAAAACAAAATCATCGTTGCGCGGTACAAAAGCTTTTCTGATCTCCCGTCCTTTTTCGGTACGGATGGGTATATTTTGTAGGTTTGGATTGGTAGAGCTAAGCCTGCCTGTGGAAGTTACAGCCTGATTATAGCTGGTATGAAGTCGCCCGTCGCGCATACTGATAAGTTCAGGCAGGGCATCAACATAAGTAGATTTTAGCTTGGCGAGTGAACGGAAATCGAGGATTTTTGATACTATCGGGTGCTTATGTTCGAGTTTGGTCAAAATATCTTCACTGGTTGAATATTGGTTTGTCTTTGTCTTTTTTGGTTTGCTGTCAATTTTTAGCTTTTCGAAAAGTACAATACCAAGTTGTTTTGGCGATCCTATATTAAACTCTTCTCCCGAAAGTGCGTATATTTCATTCTCGATCTCCTTAATTTCCGATTCAAGTTGCTTGGAAAACTTTTTCAAAACCTCGACATCAAGTTTTACCCCTTCAGCTTCCATAGAGGCCAATACGGGAATTAATGGCATCTCGATATCGTTAAAAAGTGTTTTCATGCCCAGATCATCCAGTAGAGGCTCAAGCTTATATCGAAGTTGTAGCGTGATATCGGCATCTTCGGCAGCATAATTTAGCACATCATCAGGTCTTACTTTCTGAATTTCGCGTAAGGTTAACTCTTTGCCCTCTTTTTTGTCAATAAGTTCTTTATAACTAATTGGCCGGTAGTTAAGATATTTTTCTGCCATGAAATCAAGGTTGTGGCGCTGGTCGGGTTCTATTAAATAATGTGCGAGCATGGTATCGAACATCTTTCCTTTTACATCAATCTCATACCATTTAAGGATTGAGATATCATATTTCAGGTTTTGACCGATCTTTTCTATAGTCTCATCTTCAAAAATTTCTTTGAAAAGTCTTATTTGCTCAAATGCCTTTTGATAATTTTCAAATACAGGCAGATAGAATGCTTCAGTAGGATTAATAGAAAACGACACTCCGACAAGTTCGGAACTGTTAGCATCGATTCCTGTGGTTTCGGTATCGAAACAAAAAGATTTCTCACTTTTAATTTTGGTGATCAATGAAGAAATCTTTTCGGAAGTGTTGAGGAGGTAATAATTATGTGCGGTGTTTTCAATAGTTTTAATATTGAGGGGTGTTTCAAATTCAGTTGCATCAAACAACTCTTTTTGTAGCTTATTGTCGGCAGGCTTTGTTGTTGCTTCTGCCGATCCATAAAAATCAAATACCCTTTTAGCATAAGTTTTGAATTCGAGTTCTTCAAATAAAACTTTTAACCCATCGAAATCAGGTAGTTTTAATTTCAAAGCCTCCTCGTCCAGATCAATCGGGACATCGAGAATTATGGTTGCCCATCGTTTGGAGTCAATGCCCTGTTGGGCAAACTCACGAATGTTTTGGGCCATTTTCCCTTTAAAGTCATCAACATGAGCAATTACATTTTCCAATGACCCATAGGTAGCGATTAATTTTTTTGCGGTTTTTTCGCCAATACCCGGAATACCAGGAATGTTGTCGGATGCATCGCCCCAAAGTCCAAGTATGTCAGTTACCTGCTCGGGTTTTTCAATTTCAAACCTTTCACAAACCTCCTTAACACCTAATGTTTCGGCCTTATTACCCATATAGGCTGGTCTGAAGATAAATGTATTTTCGGAAACCAACTGGCCAAAATCTTTGTCTGACGTCATCATGAAAGAGGTAAAGCCTTTATCTTCAGCTTTTTTTACCAAAGTCCCAATTATATCATCGGCTTCGTAGCCATCTACAAAAAGTACAGGAATATTAAATCCTTCAATAAGTTTTATTATGTAAGGCAATGAGTTGGCTAAGTCTTCCGGCATTGCCTGACGATTAGCTTTGTATTCGATATATTCTTCTGCCCTTGTGGTGGGGGCCTGTGTGTCAAAAGCTACTCCGAGATGTGTAGGTTTTTCATTTTTTATAACATCCAGCAGTGTGTTAGCAAATCCAAGAACTGCCGATGTATTCATCCCTTTTGAATTGATCCTTGGGTTTTTATTTAAAGCATAAAAAGCTCTGTAGATCAGAGCCATGGCGTCGAGTAAAAAAAGTTTCTTCGGTTCGGGCATTATAAAAATCTCTTAATTATTATTTAATAAAACCTTTAACGGATAAAATGAAATTTAATTGATCCAAACCAGATTATTTGTAAAAAGGATGCCTGTTGTTACGTGTTTGAGGCTGAGCCTCTGTAACCCCTTAGAAAAAATATCATTAGTGTAAAATATATTTCAAAAAAGTGTCTTTTAAAATGCCCTATAACGTTTGGCGTGTAGGTGGAGTAGTGAATTAGAGGTGCTTACCTAATCCATTAAGCACAAATTTTATTAGAAGCACTAACCTTATGTTTACAACTTTGCCTGCTATTGCTTTTAGGCAGTGTTGGCAGCTTGTTTTTTTTCTAATTCTTCAAATTTATATTCAGGTTTTGCAACAAAAAGGTCTCCTTCAATTGTTTCAAGTTTATTTATTGTTGCTTTTATAGCGTGATCTGATTTGTCAATTCCAATCCATTTTCTTCCATTTAATTGGGCAGATTTTAAAGTTGTTCCTGAACCGCAAAAACAGTCAAGTACAATGCTATTTTCATTGGAAGAAGTCAGAATAATTAAATCCAACAAGTCAGGATTCTTTTCAGTTGGATAGGTTGGATATTGAGGGTCTTTGTAATCCCAAATATCTTGAACTCTTTTACCCTCTCTTTCGTCTGCGAAAATTATTTTTCTTGGGTTTCCTGTTGAAGACCATTCAATTAATCCTTCTTTATCCCATTGTTCTAATGTTTCTACATCGGTTCGCCAATGTCTTCCTTTAGGTGGTAAAATACCCTTAAAAGGTTGGTTTGATTTTCCGTTTTCCGTTTCGCCTGGTGCGTGAATCGGAACTGTTGTATATCTTCTCCCTTGTTTGTTTATTTTGGGAAAGAGTTTTTCAAAATCCTTTTCAGTATATTTTTCTCTTGGTTCATTCCAAATAGGATTGTTTGATTTTGTGTAAAAAAGAATTAAGTCTTTTATATTCCCATACCCAAGTCTATTAAAGTTTTTTGGATTACATTTTATCCTTGTAATGTCATTTCTGAAATTTTCTATACCAAAAACCTCATCCATTACAATTTTTACATAATGCCCAATTTTATAGTCAATATGCAAATAGATAGAACCTTGATCGGACATCAATTCTTTTAACAAAAGTAGTCTTTGCCTGATAAAGTCCAAAAAGTCGTCTCCAACTAACGTATCAGAATAGGCAACATCTCCACTTTTTGAATTACTGATTGTTGAAGCTCTACCATCTGTAATTGTAAAGTTTCCACCTGTTGCAAAAGGTGGGTCAATATAAACTAAATCAATCTTACCTTTCAAATCTATTTCGTTCAGCAAGTAATTCAATCCTATAATATTTTCAGATTTTATGAGTAAGTTTTTCATATTCTTAAATTTGATAAAGAAACTCCCTTAATACAAGAGCACTCATTATATTGTAACCTTTGTAGGTCTCTGTAATTGACTTATACATTTTATTTTTTCCTTCAATAAATAAAACACCGTCAAGAATGGCAATTTTTAATGCTTTTACATCTTTTGCTTGAATGGTACTAATAGCGTCATTAAATTGAGCATTTTGGTGTCCACCAAAGTCGGTTAAAAACTTGGCTTCACCAATTACAAACTGCTTATTAAAGCGGGCGACAAAATCTAATCCTTTGTTATAATTATAGCCCAAATGTTCTTTTGCAAAGTTCATCATTGCATTATCCCTCGCATCTAAAATTGCATCTTTGTCGTTGCTTAAAAATTCATCTAAAGGTACTGGTTCAATGCCTAACGATTTTCTTTTTAACCAATCATGAAACATAGGGCCAATTTGCCTATTTGTTTCTTTTGGTTCGCTACATCTTTCAAATATTTTATCAAGCCCCATTTCATAAAGCCGTCCACAGATTCGGTTTATTGTTCTTGGATTTCTGTCAATAGCCGAACTGTCTCGTTTTAAATATGCAATATAACTGTCTTTAATAGGAAATAAGTCTAATTTTAACAACTGTCTTATCAGTAAATCATTATCCTTTTTCTTGAATGATTTTTCAACTTCTGCCCAAATGTCTTTATTTATTTCCCTAATTCCTTCCGGAATAGTTGGGTAAACTTGAAATAAGTCATCCAAATACGACCTTTGGTTTGCATATTCTATGCTTAATTTAGTCCATTTATTCATATTGCAAATATCGTCATTTTACTTTGTTTTATTATTTTTTTTAGCCTTGCCGTTAACTCGTTTACATGTATCATTTTATGAAGCCAATCTGCCTTTTTGGGGGTATTGGTATCATAAAGTTGCACTAATCTTACAAAGGTAAAAATATTTGTCGTTATTGTCCGGCAAAAAAATTAACCGGATCAGATTTTGAATATCCAACCCGGAATCTATTCTTTTGAATTCTGATACAAAAAAAGTAAAAGATGGGTAGAAGTGCAAATTTTATCGGACAGCCGCTTGAGTGATGCCGATCTGAGTGGTCTTTATATAATGGATTCCGTTACCATCATAAAATCGAGTGAGAAGGTGCCCTTGGTCCGATTCGTTACAGCGAGGTGGTGATATAATCGAAACAGGTGTTTTGGATGAGGCGCCGATATTTTACTCTATCTCCTTGAAAAATCTATAAAAAATCTTTGCGCTATCGCTATTACATCAGCAGCTTGCTGACATCAATAGGATAACCAAAGAGAGTTTAAAAGGGTTAAAAAAATCATTTAAGACGATATTATCACTATTAACGGTAAACATTGCGAGATTCTCAATTTTTTAATGCTTAAAATGATTTTACGAAATAACTAACCTTTGTGGATTTTATCATAATCGCCTGATCTTTGCTATATCCCTTTTATTCTATTGATATTTTAAGAAGTCAAACAGAGGATAATTTCAAATTGTCTATTTTCGCTTTAAATAATTCGCCTTGACTTAATGAATTAATATAGTGAAAACGATGCAATCAGTTACTTTCAGTTTTCTATTTTTTTTGAAATTTAAAACAGTATAGATATGAAAAAATGGATGATTCTGATTATTTTGCTTGCCCTTTTTACCTCTTTGGAAACAATCGGGCAGGTTAGTGTTATTTCTGTAAGTAAGCCATCGGGCAAGCCTTCCGGAACAGGAATGTACTATACATTACCACGCACCACGTTGCGAGTGGATGTGGAGCTAAAAATCATTGGACGGCATAGAGGACCTTTGTCGGATTATGCAGAAAAATTTCTTGGTATTACTAATGCAATCAAATTTGATGATACCTTGTACGAGCTTGGTAACATTTCAGTTACACCATTGTCGGAACCCGATCCTGAGGAGATCTATTACATCGAATTAGGCTTGCGCGACCAGCGTAATCCGAAAAAAGCGATTGTTGAAATAAATGAAGAGGGCTTTCTTGTTTTTGTAAATAACCTCGATACAGAGCCTAAAACGGCTACCGAGGAGAAGGTTGTCTTTTTAGTTGACCAAGCAGGATATTCATCAGAACTGAATGATAATTTCCTCTTAACCGGAAGGGTTAACCTTTCTACCGATACCATTATCAGGCGTGTTGCTGTTGACACTATCATGGTTGAGCAATTGAGTTTTCGGAAATTGGCGTTAGAAAAACCTGGTCAGGACATGGCAGCGGAAGTTGTTGAGAAGATTGAGGAGCTTAGGTCGGCACGCATGAAGTTGCTTACAGGGTTTCAAGAGGTAGCTTACGATGCTGAAGCAATAAAATATATGGATAAACAAATCAGGGAAATGGAAGATGACTATCTCGATTTTTTTAGAGGTAAATCCTTAATCCGTACCAAAAACTACTCTTTCTATTACACCCCTCCTGCAAAGCTTGATAAGTCTGTGATTCCGCTTTTTAGGTTCTCTTCTGCTGATGGCATCGGCGCATTAAGGGGTGGGTCTGGCGATAATATTGATCTTGATTTTAAAATCAGCGGTTCTGAGGTGTCAATAAAGAATTTTTCATCATCTACTAGCGCCGATCCTAACCTCAATGGAATTGCTTACCGTATTCCTGAAAGTGTTATCGTTAGTATAAAGCTTGGCGAAACAGAGCTTTTTAGCCGTAAGATGTTAATAAATCAGTTAGGGGCTGTTCGTCGGTTGCCGGTACAAAAAGTTAAAGCTGAATTTTCCATAAAAACCGGTGGCATCAAAAGCCTTGTGATAGAATGATCTTGATCCCACTCTATAGATAAAACGCCTTGTTTTCAATAAGAAAACAGACAAACAAAAGTTATTAGCTAATAAAATGATTTTGTAAAATAAGAATTATTTCAAGAAAAAAGGGTGATGAATTGGGAGGTGTACATCCGCGGATTTAAATCTTTTCTTCGGCTCGAAAAATCGGTTTCGCCCAACACAATTGAAGCTTATATCCGTGATTTGGAGCGGCTTATGTTGTTTCTTGACGAAGCCGGTTATAATAAGCTAACTCCCGAAAAGCTAACCCTGAGCCACTTCGAGGAGTTTATTGGCTGGCTTGGCAAAAAAGGCTATAACGCTTCCACCCAAAGCAGGACAATTTCAGGGATACGTACTTTTTATAAGTACCTGATGATAGAAGATATCATTGAAAACAACCCTACCGAGTTGATTGAGAGGCCTCGTCTTGTCAGACAACTTCCCGATACTTTAAGCCAGAAAGAGATACAAAACATGATTGAGGCCATTGATCTTTCAAAGCCTGAAGGTACTCGTAATCTGGCTATCATTGAGATGCTATACGGGTGTGGGCTTCGGGTTTCGGAACTGACTAATCTGAAGCTGTCCGATCTCTATTTTGATCTTGGATTTATTCGGGTTTTAGGTAAAGGAAAAAAACAGCGTTGGGTTCCGATTGGCGATCATGCGGTAAAGCAAGCTATGATTTATATTGAGAATTGGCGCTCGCTGACATTGCCTAAAAAGGGTAGTGAAGATATTGTTTTCCTTAATCGGCGTGGCGAAAAGATGTCGAGAGTGATGATATTTTATATTTTAAAAGATTTGGCACAACGAGCCGGTATCCGCAAAACCATCAGTCCACATACTTTACGACACTCATTTGCATCCCATCTTGTGGAAAATGGCGCCGGCATTAGGGCTGTTCAAGATATGCTTGGTCACTCATCAATAACCACTACCGAAATTTATACACATCTCAACATTAAAATGCTTCGCGAGACACTGGACAAATATCATCCATTGTACAAAAAATGATTATAATGTAATGGTCAAGGTTACCCTTGCCTGAAAAATTACTAAAATTTCTTTTTAGCCGATAATTCAAGTCCAAATCCCGATTGCTTGTCTTCGCGTTTGAGCAGGATAGCAAACAGTAACCCTAAAATACCAAGACCTGCAAGCATGATAAGAGTCCATGTGTAGTCGTAAGTATAGTTGCCGCTTGCAATTATCTCGGGGGTTATTGCAGGATTAGTTTTATCGAGAACAATACCGATTAATAAAGGAAATGCCCACAAACCCAAGTTTTGAATCGAATACATTGCGCCAAATGCAGTACCGATACGTTCCTGTGAAACGATTTTTGCAACGGAAGGCCACATGGCGGCAGGTACAAGAGAAAAAGCAATACCTAAAAAAATCATAGGTATTACCGGATTTATATTAGTGAAAGCAAAAGTGAGGTGAATTAATACAAGCAGTAGAGAGCCGAAAATCATTAACGTGGCGCTACGACCAAAACGATCTACCAAAAAGCCAAAGAAGGGTGTGAAAAAGAGTGTTCCCAGACTGAGATATGATGCAATTTGACCGCTTTGCTGTTGGGTCAGGTTAAACTTATTAAGAAAAAAATCAGCCGAAAACGACTGAAACGGGAATACGGCAGAATAAAAGGTAACACACAAAAGGGTTATATAAATAAATGAAGGAGTTGTTATCAATTTTTTAAAATCCTTAAAGCTGAACTTTGATCTTTTACTTTCAGTAGCAGTATCGGTCAATTGCCGGTCTATTTTTAAATCAAACCATGAGTAAAAAAGAAATCCCAAAAATGCTATTCCAAGAAGCAGGGCAGCAAACCATATTGCTATTGTCCAGTGCGATGCTGTTTCTTTCAAATAGGGCGAGAAGTTAAAGGCTGCAAACGATCCAAGCCTTGCAATAGCAATTTTTGTCCCCAAAGCCATTGCCAGCTCCTTTCCTATAAACCACTTAACGATTATTTTACTGATGACCACAATACTTGTCTCGGCGCCTAATCCAAAAAAGAATCGTCCTAAAAGCATCATTTTTAACTCTGGCGAATACCTCTTCCAAAAGGATCCCATAACTTCGTAAAAGGGGCCACCCGATGTGTAAAAAGTGCTGGCGCCGTAAGCCGTAATAAAGCCTCCAAGCGCCATTAAACCAATGAAGAGTATGCCTGTGCGACGTATGCCTAAACGGTCGAGGATGATGCCGCCAAAAACCGCCATCAGCAGGAAAGTGTTAGGGATGGAGTAGAATGAGACAAAAAGACCAAAATCAGAGGAGGTAAACCCAAACTCAGTTTCAAGGGTTCGTTTCAGTGGCGATATAGCATCGTAGAAATAGTAATTTGCAGCCTGAATGGAGGCTACCAGAATAAGTATGCCCCAGCGACTTAATCGCGAATCCTTCATACTATGTTTTGCCAACATCAGTAAATGTGATATTTAGAAATTAAATGGAATTAAAAGGATGTTAATCCAAATATGAATAATCCTTACCTTGCTTTTGAAAAACAAAGGGTTTGAATATTAAAATTTGCGTTGCTAATAGATCGTTAGATACTTTTTATCTGCTCCAAAAGGATTATTTTTTGTTTGGCAAGTCAAGTCCAAATCCTTTTTTCTTATCAACCGATTTCAGTACCAACGACATAATTATTGCCAATACTCCAAATCCGGCAAAAATCAACTCGGGCACCATATAATTATATTTTACAGTTGTATCGCCGGCATCAATAAGTTCCTTAATTCCAGGATTTGCCACCACAATTGACCATCCAATAAGAATTGGAACTAAAAGTAACCCAATATTCTGAATCCAGAAGGTCAATCCATACGCAGAACCAAGAAAACGTTCTTCTACAATTTTAGGTATTGATGGCCACATGGAAGCGGGAACTAATGAGAAAGCCAAGCCGAGTATTACAATAGTAGCATAGGCAATAGTGTGGTTGAATGCACTTGCAGGTACTAAAGCAAAAATGAGATGTGAAACGGTAAGTAAAATTGCACCATAAAGCATCATTGAAGCGCCTAATCCTTTTTTATCAAGGAATGCTCCGATAAAGGGCGTTAAAATCATAGCGCCTATTGGGAAATATGAGAAGATAGCAGCCGCCTCCTTTATACTAATATCGAGTTTGGAGGAAAGCATGTCTGTTGCAAATTTCTGAAATGGGAAAATAGCCGAATAGAATAAAACACAAAGGCTTGCAATGGCGAGGAATCCTGGATTTTTTAAGATTAGCCATAGGTCGCTGATACGAAAAGCATCTTCGAGTTCAATTTCTGCTTCTTCGCCAAGTTGTCTATCAAGGCGTACATCCATAATAGTATAGATCAAAAACAAGAGTAATCCTACTATCAAAAAGGCTACGCCCCATAAGACCGAGTTGGATGCTCCGCCGTTTTCAGCAAATATCGGTGACAATCTGAACACGGCAAAAACACCAAGGCGAGCTATTGCCATCTCTAATCCCATTGCAAGGGCAAGTTCTTTGCCTTTAAACCACTTCACAATGGTTTTCGAAACAGTTATTCCAGCCATTTCTACGCCTACGCCGAATATCGCAAAACCAAAAAAAGCAAGCTTTGCCGAAGCAGGTATATTTACCAAAAATGAACTTAAAAACTGCTCTATTCCCGAGCCTACAAAACCTTTGGAGAGTGCAAAATATTTGATAGACCCACCAATAACCATCGTTACTCCGGATGTAATAATGGTAAACCGTATGCCCATTTTATCAAGAATAATCCCCGATAAAATCAGAAAAAAAGCAAACACATTCAGAAAAAACTCCGATCCACCTAACATTCCAAATACTTCAGGCGACCATCCATAATCGGTTTGAAACATGATTTGAAGCGGCGCGGCAACGTCAATAAAAAAGTATGCAAAAAACATTGTCAAAGAGATCAGCGCCAATGCGATCCAACGTGCAGTTTTAGAATCGCGTAGAGTTTGTTTAACTTTTTCCATTATAAAGTGATTTTTTTAATTAAAATTATTTTTAAAAACCGCCAAAAGTAACATATTTAAAAAACTTCACTTAAAAGAAAAATAAAATAGTAAACACTCACAAATAATTTAGCTTCTTATCTTTGCAGGCGAATTTTAAAAAACTATTAAATGGCAAAAGACAATATTTTAAAAGGCGGTGAATTTCTGATTAAAGAGACCAAAGCTGCGGATGTGTTTATCCCTGAGGATTTTTCAGAAGAGCAGGTCATGATTGCTCAAACCTGCAACGATTTTCTTGAATCGTTTGTTTATCCAAATCTCGATCGTATTGATAATCAGGAAGAGGGGCTGATGAAGCACCTGCTTCAAAAGTCCGGCGAGTTAGGGCTGTTAGCAATCTCTATCCCTTCGGAATACGAAGGTTTTGATCAATCTTTTGTAACTTCAATGATTGCCAGCGAATATATGGGGGCCGGCTACTCCTTTTCCGTGGCTTATTCGGCACACACTGGGATCGGTTCTTTACCAATTACCTACTACGGCAACGATTTCCAGAAACAAAAATACCTTCCTAGCCTCGGTAGCGGAGCGCTTACTTCGGCATATTGCCTTACAGAGCCAAACGCCGGCTCGGATGCAAACGCTGGAAAGACAAAAGCAGTCCTCTCAGAAGATGGCAAACATTATATCCTCAATGGCCAAAAGATGTGGATCACAAACGGTGGATTTGCTGATGTGATGGTTGTTTTTGCTAAGATTGATAACGATCGTGTGCTTAGCGCTTTCATTGTCGAACGTGCTTATCCCGGGATTGTATTTAATCCGGAAGAGAAAAAAATGGGCATAAAAGGTTCGTCCACAGTGCAGATTTTCTTCAACGATTGTAAAGTGCCTGTTGAGAATCTTTTAGGAAATCGCGGCGAGGGATTTCGTATTGCTTTGAATATTCTTCACATGGGTAGGATTAAACTTGGCGGTACGGTACTCGGCGCTGCTAAAAGAGCTATAACTCAGTCGGTTAATTATGCTAACGAGCGCCGTCAATTCGGAAAACAGATCGCCGAATTTGGAGCAATCAAATATAAATTGGCCGAGCAGGTTATAAAAACATGGGTTACCGAATCCTCTGTATATCGTGTTGGCCAATGTATTGATGATACCATAGAAAAACTTAAAGAAGAGGGATTGCCAAAAGGAAAGGCCAATATCGAAGGTATTGCCGATTACGCTATCGAAGCAGCTTTTCTTAAAGTGTTTGGCAGCGAAGCCCTTAGCTACATCGTTGATGAAGCGGTTCAAATTTTTGGAGGAATGGGTTTTTCGTCGGAGACATCCGTTGAACGTGCATATCGTGATTCGAGGATAAACAGAATTTTCGAAGGAACAAATGAGATAAACCGCATGTTAGTTATAGACACAACCATTAAAAGAGCGCTTAAAGAAGGATTTGACGTAAAAGAATATTCAAAATCCATACTTAAAGAATTAGAAGAAGAACAAAGCGATATTCCACAATGTTATTATGCCGAAAAGCATCATTATGTGAAAAACTTCAAAAAAGCTGCGCTTTTGCTACTTGGCGAAATTTCAGAAGTGTTCCAGCGCAATCTTACAAACGAACAGGAGATTCTGTTTAACATTTCGGATATCATTATGCAGGCTTATGCTTCCGAATCGGCCTTACTTAGGTTAGAAAAGCTTGAAGGGATAAAGGGAGC
>JAAYWF010000091.1 GCA_012516825.1 Lentimicrobium sp.
CGGAATATGAACCAGGCGTTTACGACTTTACATTTACCGAAGAAGGTCCTTGCAACACTGCCGAGTGTACATTTACAATCACAGTAATTGGACCGGTAACTGTTGAATGTCCGGAAGATCAAGTGCTTTGCACTAATGACGAGCCATTTGTATTTGGTGATTTTGTATTTGATCCTACGGAATATGAACCAGGCGTTTATGACTTTACATTCACCGAAGAAGGTCCTTGCAACACTGCCGAGTGCACATTTACAATCACTGTTCTTGCTGCGCCGGTTATTGTTGAGCAGCCTTCAGATATCAGCGTATTATATGGAATGAATGCTGAATTTTCAATAGTTGCTGAGTACGTTGACGCATACCAGTGGTTTGGTCCTAATGGATTGATTGCTGGCGCTGAAGGAGCGTCGCTTCTTCTTGAAGCCGTTACTTTGGCCGATCAAGGCGAATACTATGTTCAGGTTACAAATGAATGTGGTGTGATCTCATCTGAGGTTGTTACACTAACTGTTAATCCGTGGACACAGGTTATTGATTTGGGTGGCCCGGTTAATGGTGCTTCAACCTACTTAAGCCTGGTTGAAGATGATTTGGCAACCATTTTTGATCCTGTAATGGATGATTTACAATATGTTGAGTTTTATCAACCTAATAAGGTATTCGTTCCTGGCTCCCTATCATTCCCATTTACTGAAGAGCGTGGTGCAAAGGTTGGTTTGAAGAGCGGATATCCAACTTCAGTTACCGTTACCGGTTATCCAACTTTAGGATCAATTGTTAATTTGCCTGCAGGTTGGTCAATTATGCCAGTTTGGAGTCAAGGCGTTGTTTTGGCTGAAGATGTATTTGGACCACTTGGAGCAAATCTTATTATGGCAGTTAGTATTGACTATTCAGGAGTCTATTGGCCAGCATACAACATTAAAACTTTAGAACATCTTGTTCCTGGTAACGCCTATCTGGTAGCCCTTGGTGTAGCCGGAACTATTGATTTTGATGTTCCATTGTTGAAAGCTACAGCTCCTGGATATAATTCATTACCAGCTAATAAGACTTCATGGAATACTGTTGAAATGACCGGTGTACAGCATATTATTGCTGTAACAAAAGATGCATTGGCTCAATTGAAGATTGGCGACGTGCTTGGCGCTTTCAACCAAAATGGTATGATAGCCGGTATGTATGAAATTACTGAACGTTCCAGCAATATAGCCATAAGAATCTATGGAAACGAATTCACAGCAAATAATGTTAATGGTTTCGCCGAAGGTGATTTCTTAACATTTAAAGTGTATCGTAATGGTGAAATAATTGATGTAACTTCGATATTTGACCAGAATCTGCCGAATACCTGTTTCTTTACAGAAAATGGTATGTCAGCAATTGTTGGATTCAAAGCCGAAGCTACCTCAGTTAATGAATTTAATGCTGATCTTGTTGCAAACCTCTATCCAAACCCAGCAAAAGATTTCGTTACTATTGAAACTAATTTCGATATTAGAAATCTGAAAGTTGTTAACTATGTTGGTCAGGTAGTACTGGATCGCAACATTGATCAGAAAGGCTATCAAATAAATACTTCCACTTTCGGCCCTGGTATTTACTTCGTTCAAATCCAGACACCGGATGGTGTTGTTATTACAAAAAGACTTACTGTTAATTAAATAGTAGTCCTCATACTTTAAAGGGAGAATCAGAAAAGGTTCTCCCTTTTTTGTTTTACTTTTAATTTTTGTGTAATGTTTTCTTAATTTTGCTCACTGAATCTTTAAAATTATTCTACCATGAAATCTTTTTCAGCCATTTTAGCTTGCCTATTGATTGTTATGTTTGTTGATGCTCAAGAAATCAATAAGGTTGTTTTCGACTCAGAACTTAACCAAGAGGTACTTATAGGCGCATGTAACAGAGTAGGGCTACAGAATGATCCCTTTAAACAATGGTTCGATGCAGGATATGAAAATTACAAGCCCGATGCCAATACAATAAAGGAGTTGAAAAAGCTAAAAAAAGACTTTTCCGCTACCATTATAATTGGCACTTGGTGTAAGGATACGAAAGAACAGATGCCTCGTTTTTATAAAATTGCAGATGAGATGGGACTGAACGAAAAAAATATACGCCTGATAGCTGTAAATCGTTCGAAATCTGCAGGTGATGTCAATACTGAAAATTTTAATGTAACGAAAATTCCGCTTTTTGTTTTTTATAAAGGAGATGTTGAGGTGGGAAGAGTAATAGAAACACCTACCTTTTCACTTGAGAAAGACATGCTTTTTGTTTTAATGCAAGCACAGTAATTGTTGATCAATGAAGATTTTAAACTCTGTTGCCGACGTTAAAACTTACATTTCGACTATAAAGGCATTGGGGCGCTCTATTGGATTCGTACCAACAATGGGAGCCTTACATGAAGGGCATCTATCTCTTATAATTCGGGCGCATGAAGATAATGACATCACCGTTGCGAGTATTTTTGTAAATCCAATACAGTTCAATAACAAAACTGACTTGGCAAAATATCCGAGACCTATTGAAAAGGATATCCAGAAACTTGAAGAGATTGGATGCGATATGCTGTTTTATCCTACAGTTGAAGAGATGTATCCTGAGCCTGTATTCGACAAGTATGATTTTGGCCAGCTCGACAAAGTGATGGAGGGTAAATTCAGGCCTGGTCATTTTAATGGTGTAGCTGTTGTTGTAAGGAGGTTATTTGATATTGTTACACCCGACAAGGCTTATTTTGGTATGAAGGACTATCAGCAACTACGTATTATACAAACCATGGTCTCTACTTTGAAATTGCCAATAGAGATTATTCCGTGTCCAATTATTCGCGAAAAAGATGGATTAGCTCTTAGCTCGAGAAATGTCAGATTAACAAAAAAACAACGCAGCATAGCTCCAGCCATTTTTAAAGTGTTATCCGAGATAAAAGATAATGCTAGAAAGACTACTGTAGAAGAGGCTGAGAATTGGGCAATTTCAAAACTGAACAAGTATGATGAGATGTTTGTTGAATATCTGTCTATTGTGGATTCAGAGACATTACTCCCTATTAAAGATTGGGATTCTACAAGGAGTTGTTTGGCTTGTGTTGCTGTTTTTCTTGGAGAGGTCAGGTTAATAGACAACGTTATGATTTTTTAGTAATTTTGCTGCCTTATGCAAATTGAAATACTTAAATCGAAAATTCACAGGGCAACGCTCACCGGCGCCAACTTGAAATATATCGGTAGTATCTCCATTGATGAAGAGCTGATGGAGGCTGCCAACCTTATCGAAAATGAGAAGGTCCATGTTTATAACATAACCAATGGCGAGCGCCTTGAGACATATGTAATTAAAGGAGTGCGGGGCTCGGGGCAAATATCGCTAAATGGGGCTGCAGCACGAAAAGCTGAAACCGGCGATCTCGTTATAATCGTTTCGTACGCATCAATGGATTTTGAAAAAGCTAAATCATTCAAACCGCATATTATATTCCCTGATCATAACAACAAACTGAGTTAAAAATTGAAAAGAAGAATCTTTTCAGCATTAAAGATCCTGTTTTTCCTCTCAATCGGGGTCTTTTTTATCTGGATATTTGTAAGAAAACTTACACCAGATCAGAAACAGGAGATTTGGGCATCTTTTATTAGCGCCAATTATTTTTGGATCATAGTATCCATTATTTTAGGTATTTTAAGTCATTTAATCCGTTCACTCCGTTGGAATATGCTTCTCGAGCCGATGGGTTATAAGCCGAAGCTAAAAAATACCTTTTCCGCTGTTATGATCGGCTACCTTACCAACACTGCTATTCCCCGCCTTGGAGAGGTTACACGTTGCGGAATACTGAGCAAATATGAAAAAATTCCCTTGAGCAAATCATTTGGAACTGTTATAGTTGAACGGAGTCTTGACCTTGTAGTGTTTGCAGTACTCTTCTTTTTTAATTTGATAATGTTTTATGATAAATTAGGTAGGTATGTCGAAGATAGAATACTGATACCTATGAGGAATAAGTTTGATATCGAAAATAATATACTCGCTATTGTTCTGATATCTTGCATTGTTTTATTTATTTTATTTTTCATTTTTAGAAAAAGAATTCAACATCTTAAAATTTATCATAAATCGAAAGAGATAATACACGGGTTTTGGCATGGGTTATGGGTTGTTACAAAAATTGAAAGACCATTTACCTTTATCCTTTACACTTTGCTTATCTGGTTTCTTTATTATATGATGATTTATGTTTGTTTTTTTACCATGCCACAAACTAACCACTTGGGTTTTGATGTCGCTCTGTCGCTATTGATGTTTGGGTCAATAGGAATTATTGTTGTACAGGGTGGTATTGGCATTTATCCGGCCATAATTGCTGAAACCCTTATTTTGTACGATGTCCCAACAACTTATGGTTATACACTCGGGTGGTTAGGATGGACAGCGCAAACACTGATGATCGTTATAACCGGTTTAGTATGTTTAGTATTATTACCTTTAATCAATAAATCGAAAGAATATGAAAAAGCTTGAAATTGTTGAAACAAAGATACATTTCAATCATGATACATTGAAGACCTGGCTTGCATACTGGAGGTTCAAAGAGAAAAAAATTGTTTTTACAAATGGATGTTTCGACTTGTTGCATCAAGGGCATGTTGATTATCTTTCCAAAGCCGCCGATCAAGGGAATATCTTGATAGTAGGACTAAATACCGATGCTTCTGTCAGCCGTATAAAAGGTTCGGGCAGGCCTGTTCAGGACGAAAAGTCGCGCTCACTCATACTTGCGGCGTTACGCTTTGTTGATGCAGTGGTACTCTTTGATGAAGATACTCCATTAGAGCTTATAGAGTTTGTTAAGCCTGATGTGTTAGTTAAGGGAAGTGATTATGCAGCCGAAGATATTGTTGGCTACGACATTGTAAAAGCGAATGGCGGTGAGGTAATAACTATTGACTTTCTGGAGGGCTATTCTACAAGCGCTTTGATTGAAAGGATCAAAAAACTGTAGATATTTTTTTACTATGGCTAAAACCAAAACACTTTTTTATTGTCAAAACTGTGGCTATCAATCGTCCAAGTGGATGGGTAAATGCCCTTCGTGCGAAAATTGGAACACTTTTGTCGAAGAGGTTATCATTTCCGGATCAAAGCCTATCAGTCCTGTGTTATCAGGTTTTACCCGAAGTAAGCCTAAGCAATTAAATGATATAGAGACCGGAAATGAATTTCGGATTAACACTGCCGACCATGAGCTAAACAGAGTACTCGGTGGTGGTTTGGTTTTAGGTTCCATTGTGTTGGTGGGAGGGGAGCCTGGCATTGGAAAATCTACACTTATGCTACAGTTAGCGCTTAACCTGCGCAATCAAAGAGCGCTTTATGTTACAGGCGAAGAGAGTGAACAGCAGATTAAGATGCGCTCATTACGCTTAGGAACAGAAAATCCAACATGCTTTATACTTACTGAAACTTCCCTTGAAGATATTTTTTTGCAAATCGAAAATATAAAACCTGATATTGTAATTATTGATTCAATTCAAACGCTGCGCACTCAAGTTATTGATTCCTCCTCTGGTAGCATATCACAAATCCGGGAATGTGCTAATCAGTTGCAACAATACGCAAAGATTACTAATACACCGGTGATTCTTGTCGGCCATATCACTAAAGATGGCAATATAGCCGGGCCTAAAATCCTTGAACATATGGTGGATACTGTTCTTTATTTTGAGGGCGATCGCAATTATGGATACCGAATTTTGCGAACTGTAAAAAACAGGTTTGGCTCTACACAGGAGATTGGTATTTATGAGATGTGCGATAATGGATTACGACAGGTTTCAAACCCCTCGGAGTTGCTCATTTCGCAGCGCAATGAGAATTTGAGTGGGATTGCTATTGCGTCAACGGTTGAAGGGTTGCGGCCAATGCTTATCGAAATACAGGCATTGGTAAGTACAGCAGCCTACGGTGTGCCTCAACGCGCTACAACAGGTTTTGACCCCAGAAGACTTAACATGTTACTTGCCGTGCTGGAGAAAAGAGCAGGATTCAGGTTAGCAAATAAGGACGTTTTTTTAAATATTGCTGGCGGAATAAAAGTGGACGATCCTGCCATTGACCTTGCTGTAGTATGCGCAGTACTCTCTTCAAATGAGGATATTCCGTTGAATCAGAGGGCGTGCTTTACAGCCGAAGTTGGGCTCTCGGGAGAAATAAGAAGCGTGAACAGGTTGGATCAGCGGATTAATGAGGCAGCTAAACTTGGCTTTGAAAAAATATATATCGCCAAGGGAGGCTTGAAAAAATCTGATCCCAAGTTGAGACCTGAAATAGAGATAATAGGCCTGTCAAGTATCGAAGACCTTTTTAGAGAGCTTTTTGGATAATTATCATTTTAGTATGCTTTCCTGAAAACTAATTTTTGGGTTACCATTAATTGGTGAAAGAACTTGTAAGGTGAATCCCGTGTTATTCTATAGAAGACTTTTTTTTGTGAGACTAATCCCTATTTAGCGCTTGTTTAGTCCAATCTCAAGCGCTGTTAATCCTGGATTCAAAAGTTGATTATCAAAAGAGGGGTGTTTTTTATATGTGACAAATAAAAGTTTAGATATATTTGCAATTTGAAACAATTCTAAATAGTATTTAAAAAAGTTGAGCTGTCGGGATTTATGAATTTATGTGAACTTAAAGAGGGACAGAAAGGGTTCATTTCAAAGGTTAAAGGGCGTGGCGCTTTCAGAAAGAGGATTATTGAAATGGGCTTTGTGAAGGGGCAGGAGGTTGAGGTGGTTAAAAATGCTCCACTTCGCGATCCTATTGAATATCGAATTATGGATTATTTGGTGTCACTTCGCAGGAGCGAATCCAGGCTCATACAAGTTGTAAGCGAACGTGAACTGGTTGAAGACGAAAATGGCGTTGGGTTTAACGGTGTAATTGATACTGAAAAGCTTAAGAAAAAAATTAGGGATAAAGGGAAATCAATTGATATTGCGCTTGTTGGAAACCCTAATTCAGGGAAAACAACCATTTTTAATTTCGCTTCACATTCAAGAGAGAAGGTGGGCAATTATGGCGGGGTTACAATACAATCTAAAACAGCTACATTCAAACAAAGTGGTTATACTTTTAACATAGTTGATTTACCCGGTACCTATTCATTAACAGCTTATACTCCGGAAGAACTTTTCGTTCGTAATCATATCCTTAAGCAAAATCCTGATATCGTAATTAATGTTGTTGATGCGTCAAACTTAGAGCGAAATCTTTACCTTACCACACAGCTTATTGATATGGATATTAAGGTGGTAGTGGCGTTGAATATGTTTGACGAACTTCAGGCTAAAGGCGACAAGTTCGACTATGCCATGCTTGGTAAAATGCTTGGTATTCCTTTTGTTCCAACAATAGGATCGAAGGGCAAAGGAATTCATGCACTGTTCGCAAAAGCGATTGAGGTTTATGAGGATAAAGACCCTTTAGTAAGACATATCCATATAAATTACGGAAAACCAATTCAAAGGTCGTTGTTGAAGATACAAGATGAATTATGGAAAAATAAATCGCTTACAGATATTGTTTCATCGCGTTTTT
The DNA here is from genome assembly GCA_012516825.1 of Lentimicrobium sp. GTDB lineage: Bacteria > Bacteroidota > Bacteroidia > Bacteroidales > 4484-276 > RZYY01. Next base: position 7,603 of record JAAYWF010000091.1, read on the forward strand.
ATGCGATAAAACTTTTAGAAAAAGATGAAATCATTCAAAAGGAGCTTGAGTCTCTACTCAATTTTGAAATTATAAAAAGGGTAGTTGATAATGAGATCAGGATTCTGGAAAATAGTTTTAAAGAGGACTCGGAGACGTTGATCACCGATTCCAGATATGGGTTTATTGCTGGCGCATTAAAAGAGACTTTTACTCAAGATAAGCTTAAACGTCAGCAGAAGACAGAAACAGAGATTATTGATACCTTCATCACGCATAAGATATTTGGGTTTCCCATCTTTCTCTTTTTCCTTTGGTTGATGTTTTACTCAACATTCACCTTAGGTGAATATCCAATGAAATGGATTGAAGCGGGTGTTGGTTTTGTTTCTGAGTTTGTCAGCAAATTTATGCCTGATGGTATGTTAAAAGACCTTCTTGTAGATGGAGTTATCTCAGGTGTAGGCAGTGTTATTGTTTTTTTACCTAACATCCTCATCTTATTCTTCTTTATTACATTTATGGAAGATACAGGATACATGGCAAGGGTTGCCTTTATAATGGATAGGATAATGCACCGGATAGGCTTACACGGCAGGTCGTTTATCCCTATGCTCATGGGTTTTGGCTGTAACGTTCCGGCAATTATGGCAAC
>JAAYWF010000092.1 GCA_012516825.1 Lentimicrobium sp.
AAAGTATGCGAAATACATGTTAGGATTAAGTTTTATAGCTTTGTCGTAATCAGAAATGACTGATGCAAAATCGGGTATTTTATTTTCTCTCTCATTTTGCGAAAGGGCAGACCCATCGGCGCTAAGAAAGATTGTCGGTTCGGTATAGTCAAAGGAATATTGAAGCTCAATCAATTCAAAAAGAACGGTAGCTCTACTGAAATAGGCTTCAAAATAATCAGGATTTAACTCAATGGCTCGGCTAAATGAAGTGTAGGCTTCTGAATAGTTCATCAACATCCAGTTCAGAATGCCTTTAACAAAATAATTATCGGCATCAAACGGGTTAAAATACATGATACTATCTACCTGATCAGAAATCATCTTGGCTTCGGCAACGGAGAGTGAAACTTTTTCGCTATTGATTCCAAGCGAAAATAAGTCGGAATTGTATTTAAACTCTTTCAGCGGTTCATATACATAGCCTCTCTTTTTCTCATCCAGGATTACCTTTTCCGAAGGGTAATAATAGATCATCACATTAGGTTTAAGCTCAATTAATACATGTTGATATTGAATTCTTCCTTCCAAAATATTGTAACTATTAAAATCAGCTTCAAATTCAATTATTCTTTTAAGGTAGTCGGAATCGGCTGAATATTTCTGATCCAGAAGGCTAAAATCATCATCATTCAATAAATTAATAATGGCTATAGCATATTCATAATCTTCGTTTGCGCCTTGATAATCTTTTAGTTCCTGCTTTGCGGAAGCCCTGCCCATATAAGCTGCTGCAAAATCAGGAAAGAGTTTTATTGCTTCGGAAAAATCATCAATAGAGGCATTATACTCTTTGAGATTTAAGTTGATGATTCCGCGATTATACCAGGTAAAAATATTTTTAGGATTAATTTTTAGTACCATATCCATGTCTGTCAGCGCATCTCTAAACTCTTTCCGGCTCGCTTTAATCAACCCGCGATTATAATAAGTCAGGTCGTTATAAGGATCTAATGCTAACACACGATCAAAATCCAGTATTGCAGCCATCGTATCCTGTAAATTGATATGCAAAGCCGCGCGATAGAAATATGCAAGCGTATTATTGGCTTCAAGCTTAATTGCCTGATCAAAATCTCTGATTGCTTCCTGGTATTCACCCATCATTTTGTAAAACAACCCCCGTTTTACAAAAGCATCTACATAATAGATATTTAATCTGATAGCCTTATTACAATCTTGTATAGCGCCTTGTAGATCATCATTTTCAGCTTTTGCAATTGCCCTGCTAAGATATGCCTGTTCAATATCAGGACGATAGATGATTAAGGTATCAAAATCGCTGATTGCTCCCTCAAAATTTTTCATCCTGATTTTGGTTATCCCACGGCTGTAAAGAACATTAGGATTATTAGGCCTACGTTCTAAAGATTTGCTAAAATCCTCTAACGCACTGAAATAATCGAAAAGGTTGGAACTTACTACACCTCTGTAATAATAAGCTTCAGGGTTATAATTATCATTCATAATAGCACGGGTAAAATCAAATTCAGCGCCCTTCAAATCACCTAAAGCAAGCTTCGCTCTTCCTCGCAATAAATAGGGCTCCGACAAATCAGGCCTACCACGAACTAAGATATTGAACGTTTGTATAGCCTCAGTGAATTTTTTTGAATTCAGCTCATCAACACCTTTTTTTCTAAAAAAGTCAACGTTTAGTTGAGCTTTTCCAAAGAGTGAAACGAATATCAAAACAGAAAGAAATAAATATCTAATCAGCTTCAATGTACAAGTTGTTATATTTTGGTTTTTCAGATAAGCATGATATCCGATCGCATGTTCTTTTCCCTGCATTAATACCGGCATCTTCAGCTATGGTTAGCGCCTTGCCTTTTACTAATGATACTCCTCTTTGCAGGATTGAAAAGAACAGACAACAAAATGTAAAAAAGGATCACAATAGGAAATGCATAAAACTTCAAAAATAAAACCAAAACCAAAGCTACAAACAAGAAAATATAGCGTGTTGAATTTGCTGTAAAGCTTAGTGTTTTGAATTTAAGCGACATTAACACAACTGAAGAGACCATTAAATATGAAAATACAATGACAAGCAGAGATAAAACCCAGTAGTTTTCTATTAAACTTTTCACCATAGTATGATTTGATATGGATGCCTGATGTAAAACTAATGGTAATGATGCAAAAAAGATAGCGCTGGTCGGTGTTGGCATTCCGATAAAATTTTCATTCTGCCGATTGTCAATATTGAATTTGGCAAGCCTAAACGCTGAAAATACAGGAATTAATAAGGCAACAAAAAGGGCAAAATTTATGTTGTAAACCAAAATCAGAGGAGCGTTGCTTGAATTATTCATAAGATGGAATATGATAAATCCAGGAGCTAATCCAAAGGAGATGACGTCAGCCAATGAATCGAGTTGCAGGCCTATTTCTGAACGAACCTTTAATACTCTGGCCAACGTTCCGTCAAGGAAATCAAAAATTGCTGCCATCCCGATTAAATATGATGCTAAACGTAATTCGCCGCTAAAAGCAAAAACAATAGAAACGCATCCGCTTAATAGATTTAACAGCGTTACAAAATTGGGTATGTTTTTTCGTATCATCGAATTTGATTTTATTTGCCCAAAACTTTTTATGATAAGTAACAGTTATTTAAAACAAGCGTGTAAAATTAGCCTTTTCAATTAAACATAATACCAAATAACCGATGAGCCCTGAAGAATTTATGAGACTGCCTGCCGTAGAACGGGTAACATTAATTCTTAATGACGGCAGAGAGCTAATGGACAGAATTTATCTATATTACCTCATAAGACTTTACAAGATTTTTGACTTTTACATCGAATTATGGTATTTGCCTGCGTCCAATAAGATTGACAAAATTTCAATCGTTGAGTTAGATGACGTTATGCATCTATACGAAAAAAACATTGATATCTCCGATATTTTTAACACTTAATGATGGCGTTGGATAGATTAGTTCAATTGAAGATAGAGGATTTTTGGTACGAACTGCCCGAAAATAAAATCGCAAAATTTCCTCTGCAAACACGAGATGAGTCGAAACTACTTGTTTTTAACGGGATTGATATTCAGGTTGATCATTTTAAAAATCTCGCCACCTATCTGCCTAATAATTCCACTTTAGTATTCAATAATACAAAGGTGGTAAACGCCCGTCTTTTTTTTAGGAAAGAAACCGGCGCTTTAATTGAAATATTTTGCCTAGAACCTTCAACGCCTTTCCCTGACATTCAGATCGCTTTTCAACAAAAAGGCACGGCGCTTTGGAAATGCCTTTTAGGCAACGCACGACGATGGAAATCAGGTGTGTTGAGCGGTAAATTCAATCACGGTAATACAACAGTGATTATAAAAGCCGAAAAAATCTCTCAACTTGCTGACGGATTTGAAATACGATTTACATGGGAACCAGCAGATCTAACCTTTTCAGAACTTTTACAGTATGCTGGCGAAGTACCTCTTCCACCTTATCTTAACAGAGAACCTGTTGAAAGCGATAAATATCAATACCAAACAGTATATGCCGAAAAATATGGATCAGTAGCCGCTCCAACGGCTGGCCTGCATTTTACCGATAGAGTTCTCGAAAGCCTGTCGGCAAAAAGTATTAAACCAGCCAACCTGACTTTACATGTTGGAGCCGGAACATTTAAACCCGTTGGAACAGAAGGTATAAAAGCACATATAATGCACTCCGAGCAAATAACTGTAACCCGAAAGCTGATTGAAGATCTTTTAGAAAATATAGGAAATATTATTGCTGTCGGAACAACCTCAGTAAGAACGTTAGAGAGTCTTTACTGGTTTGGTGCAAAGCTTGAAAACGATAACAATGCAAGTTTTAACATTCATCAATACGATCCTTTTCATCTTGAAACAAAAAATGATACCTCAGTAGAAACCGCTCTCATTAATGTTTTAGATTATTTGAAAAAAAATCAGCTTGAGTCCGTAAATGGTTCTACCCGTTTGATGATTGCACCAGGTTACACTTTTAAATTGATATGCGGAATGATAACAAATTTTCATCAGCCGCGCTCAACCCTGTTGCTATTAATTGCCGCCTGGCTTGGAGATTATTGGAAAGAAATTTATAAATATGCTCTCAACAATGATTTTCGGTTTCTCAGTTATGGCGACTCCTGCCTTTTTATTCGGCAAAAGATTTAACCTTTTTTGGTTTTTTGATTTTCCAGCCTGTGCCCTTGTAAAAACCAAATGTGCTTAAATGTGAGATAGCCTTCGCCTTGTTGCTAATGGTTTGCAAGTATTTGCAGTAGCAAATTAGAAGCATTTACCTATCCGTTTATAACAAAGTTACTTGGAAGCACAGACTTTCGATTTACCCTTCACTTGTTATTGCCACATACACGGTGTTATGGGCTATTTTTCTTCTTTTTAAGTCCAAAAAAGATTAACACTAAACCTGCGATTAATAAAAATATTGAACCCCAAACGTAGCCTTTACCATATTGTGTCAAAATATTGTAATCAAATAAATATCTGAAACCTTGAAAAAAACCAATTAGTAACAAAACTATTCCTATTATCAGAGCAACTTTCCTCATTTCTTTTAATAAAAAAAAGTCAGGGCTATGACCACATAACCCTGACTATAGTAAAAACTATTTTTTTACTGTTGTCGTAGTTGGAGTATAAAGTCCGCCAGTTAAAGCATTCAATAAACCGTCAATGAATGTGTGTTCTATGGTTACGGTGTAATCCTTTGCAGTGCCAGCCATTTTCGTTGGGTCGGAAGTTTTAATTGCAGCTAAACCATAAATTAAATAATGGTTTCTCTCTTTAATTTCAACACCTGTTTTAGCGCCTTCGCCCACTGAAAAAGTATATGTGTAGCAAGAAGTCATTAAAACTGAAACAGCAAACACTAATGCTAAACTTAAAACAATTTTCTTCATACTTGTTTGATTTAATTTTTTCCTACTCATAAGGCTTTTCGGATTACGCCCCGTTTTTTTTAGTGGGATCTGGTCTCCACTATCGAAGTTCGATAATAATATTTTTTGTCACGCTGGGTGGTCAGCCCGTTGGTTTTTGCAGACCATCTTTATTTTTTAAACTTGCCCATTTCAAAATACTCTATAATTGCTTGATATTGCTATGTCAGAAACGCATCCATTTTGATTGTCGGTTACAAAGATATGCTTCCATGTTCCACCCGTATCAAACGATTTAGCAATAAATGCCCCCTCCGATTCCCATGAACTAACGCAAATAGTATCCTGACCCACACAGAGGATTTTCATAATATTACCGTATGAGGGTGGTGGTAATTCAATTACATCCCATGTGTCGCAATTGTCTTCATAAAACAAAAATCTATCGGAACCAGTTCTTCTACTATAAATATTCCAAACCGCACTAATAGCTATAGTCTGAACACTAAAACCATAATTGTTATATACTAGTTCCCAACTTTGTGCATTATCTTTTGAACGGTAAACATCTCCTGTTTGCTGGCTATTGCCAGCTCCCATAAAAGCATATCCGGAATCATTTGTTGCTAAAAATCGAATTGTAACAGTATCAGGAAAATAAAGTTGCTCCCAAAAATTTTGTGCAAAAACAAATGTTAGACAATTTGTAAAAATAACAATCAGTCCGATTCTTATTTTCATTAATGTTGGATTTTTACGATTGTCAAAAGTAATACATTATTTTTTCTGATAATTTTATTTGTTTCAATATTTTTTCTTAACGGGGCTAATTAATCTCTTTTGGTTTTTTAGCTTCTGATTTTTGCTTCGGCAAAAACCAAATGTGCTTAAATGTGAGATAACATTCACATTATTGGTAACTACCAGGGAGGCTTTTCATAGGCTTTTTTTTTGTAAAACAATAAAAAATGTACGAAGTCCCGAAAGACTTCGTACACTTAAAACTATCATAACCGTTGTAACAAAAGCTCGCTCGGGCTTTTATTACAACTATAAACTATTAGTTAATAATCAGCTTTTTAGAAATTCTTTTTCCATCTACTTGCACATTGCATAGATACACACCTTTTTTCAGTTCAGGGATATCAAGTCGGAGTTGATGTTTACCTTCATTATAAAACTTTACAGGCATCTTCCATACTGTTTGTCCAATGAGGTTCGAAATCTCAACGCTAACGGCAGCTTTAGTCTTGGTAATAACATCAATAAAGGTATATCCTTTACAAGGGTTAGGGTAATTTTGCGATACGCTAAAATTGAAAGCCTCTAACTCGTTTGTTCCTTGTATAACGCTGAGGTCGGCATCGGTGAGTATAAAATTATCCACAAACCAGTATTGTACAGGATTACCTAAATCAAGTGGATCAATTTGTTGAAACGCAAACGGTACTTTATATGTACCATCTCCCATATCCAAAGCATACTTTGAGCCGGTAGCCATATAAGAACTATACCAGGCTGCTGTAAATTGGGAAACATTATATACCTCGGAATAGGTATTATTTATCGCATCATAGCCAACGCAATAGATATCCGGTTGATCATTTTCGCCGTAATCTTCAATATCGGTATCTATCCACGAGAAAAATAGTTTTGTACCATCTGGTGTAGATGCAAGATAAGGCCGATTGTCTTCGCTTGATGGATCGCTGCCGGCCATCGGAAACTCACCACGGAACGTCTTCAATAAGGTGAGCAGTTTACCGTACCATGTTTCACCCTTGTCGGTAGAGAAAGCATGAATCATAGCTACCATACCACCACACCCCTCAACGCCGGCATGTGAAGTATAGATTGACCAATCCTGACTACCAATTCCAACACTAAAAATCAAGTGTGGATTCCCATTAAAATCAACAGTAAGTCCATGGTCAAAAGCTGAAGTAAACGGAATGTCTTCACGATCAGGATAAGGGGGTTCGAAAAGTATCTCTATCAATTCGTCAGTTAAATATTCTAAAACCACGGGAAGTCCACTTGCACCGCCTAATTGCACATTATAAGGACCATCCCAAGAATCCCCACCATCGAAAGTTTTATAAAGAATAGGATGATAACACCCCTCTGACTCTACGGTATTTTCGCCATTGTTCGAAAGATAGGAAATATATCCAATCTCTCCATCAGGGGAAAAGGCAACTTTGGCGTCTGCCACACCTACAGCAGTTCCCGATACAGGGCTGACACCGCCAGCTGGCATGTATTCGGTAAAACGATCCATTTCAAAATCGCCAATTTCAGGATTAAAATATCCTTTGGTGATTATAAAAAAATCTGCAAAAGGTTGTCCAACACCATTGTTTGAAGGATCAGCACACATTGCTAACCCTTTACTTGTAATTGTATAGGCTTCGGGCACACCCTGAAGAAACTCAGGTGTTGCTGCAACATTGTATTGTGTAGGCGGTTCGGTACCCGAAAATTTATGAACGCCATAACCATATCCACCCCAGGTACCATTATTTGATCCGTCCAGCACTGCTGCAAAATAAGCTTGATAAGCATTGTCTGGATCAGTATTCCCCAGTGGATTATAAATTCCACCCTGCGGATAACGCCCGTTAAAATCAGCGGAAGGAGCTTCATAAACCTGAATATTGTTCGTCCAGGTTTCACCGCCATTAAGCGATAAATCGTATGCAAGAAATCCTGACCCAGGACCGTGTGGGGGGATATGCATTCGGTGAATAAAAGATACTGCATTTATTGCAGGATCAGCCCATAGGTTCTGGCGGACGCCTAACATCCCAAAACCATTTGCCGATGTTCCCAACTGCCTTAGCACAACAGCCCTATCGCCGCTTGGCACCGATGCCGGAAAGGGCTTTGGAAGCTGGCCATTGCTCGAATGATTGGTATAAACACGTTCAATAACTCGACAATCCTTTAAACCCTCTTTAATTTTGATTTTTTGTTGCCCAAATACCGCAAAAGATATTACAAGGCTTAATGAAATTAATACAGCTTTTTTCATAGTAAATTGTTTTTATGGTTTATATTATTACTCCGTAAAGATATAATTTTTTTTAAATAAAGACTTTTAGTCAAATTTATTTTCAAGATCCCGTTCAAAACCCATACTTTCTAAAATATCTGGAGGAAGAGATTTACAGTATTTCAGCCTGTAAACAAAAAAATTCTGCACATGCTTTTTACCTTTAAATCCTTTGATTATCACGGGTTCACTTATCTCGTCAAAATATGTTAATAGGGATGGATCGGGAGCTTTGTATGCGCGACTGGAGGTAATATAATATGCATTTGACGTAGGATAAAGTTCTGGCCGTAAGCGATTGATCCAAGCATATTTATGCAAGTTTTTAAGCTCTCCTATGCCAATCACATTTTGCCCCGAAGGCTTTGCAACATAATAGTCAATGTGTGCGGCCGGAAACCACCGAGTTACAACTATTGGCGAGGCTACCGACATCTCCCCGCTCTCAATATCTTCAAGTCGAAATTGCCTGAACTGACTGCCAAAATTCCGCCAACCCGAGAGGTCTAATGTAACATCGTTCTTACCTAATTTTGTCGGATCGTCTGTAGCTGGCTGACCTATAAAACCTGTTTTTATCTCCGCCAAAGCAATACCTAAACCAACTACTAACAAAATCACACTTAAACCTGCCGGAACTGGGATCGTTAATTTTTTTTCTTTGTTTTTTTCTGCTAAAAATATTGCAGATAAAAGGATTAGCGAAACATACCCCGGACCGCTCCAATGTGGAAGAGTTGGCCTGAAGAGGGCAAAAAGTAAAAAAAGACCTGCCAGGGGCAAAGAGGTAAGCAATAAGATCTTTTTATAATCGGTGTTCAATGAAAATTTTTTTCTAAAAAGAGCTATCAGGGCAATAATAATTACCACAAAGTTTATCGGATTATTATATAAAATTTGTCCGGCAAGTTCAGTAAAAAAGAGATCAGGTCTAACACCTGAAGTAAATAAGTTTACACGCTCACCATGAAAAGTAAAACTTATAAAATTGTACTTATAGTTCCAATAAATCACCGGCAAAAACATTACAGCCGAAATCAAGATAGCTACATACAGTTCAGTAGTTTTCAGCCATTTAGGATTATAAAAGAGAATAAAAATCCCAATTGCAACCCATAGATATGCTGACGTGTATTTCGATAGCATAGCCAACCCTATGGTAAGGCCTAATAGTAAAAGCAACTGACGGCTTCTTGCAGTCAACTGTCTGTCGGGTAAAACATGTATTAATATCATCAGGCTCAGCAACCAAAAAAATAACTGAGGAGTATCAGGCATGATAAAAATGCCGGTAATTACAAAACAATACACCGAACCGGTAAAAAAAATGGCAGCATAAAGCCCGGTTAAACAGTTTTTTAACTTACAACCAATTCTATAGACCAACCAAATATTTACGCCTCCAAGGATTACCGAGCTCAAACGCAAAAACAATTCGCTGTCGAAGTGAAGATTTAGGGTTGTCAGCCAGATAAAAAAGCCTACCATCGGCGGATGATCAAAATGGCTCCAATCAGGATAAAGAGCGTAAGTCCAGTAATAAACTTCATCATTGCCCAACTCAACATACCAGGCAAGAAACCCTCTGATCAGCACCGAAGATATAATTATTGACCAAAGAAAAAATCGAATGCTTTTATCCAAAGAAGATGAGGCAAAATTTTTAGAATGCTCCGACATAGTTTTTGATCAATATTTTTCTAAATATTGTTCAAAGTAAAAGAAAAAAATGATTACAGAAAAAAGAGTTTTTAAACAATTATCATCCAAAGGGAAGTATGATAAAAACCATGACGTCCCATAATGAATGACTTATCATATTTATAATCATTGAACGATACTTTTGATAAAGCCATCCCCAAAAAATCCCGCAGGTAAGAGCGGCAATCAGAAGAATTATGTTGCCGGTAAAAATGTGGACTACAGTATATAGGGCTGTTGCTAAAACTAATCCTGACTTTTTTCCTTTTTTTATTTCTAACCTTCGCTGAACAAACCCCCTCCAAAAAAGCTCCTCGCCCGGCCCGATAATGAGCAACATAAGAATAAGGATACGAAGGTCGGAGGCATTTTGCTTAAAGTCATAAACTCTTTTTATCTCAACCCCAGCGCCACTATACAAAATACCAAGAAGATAATTACCAAAATAAAATATCATGAATAGAATCAAAGCAAAAACTAATCCCAGTATTGCCTTTTTTACAAGATTTTCTTTAAAATCATTGACTAATAATTTCAGATTTTGGCTGTCGGTATAGAATACAAATGACAAGAGAATTATAAGATTGGCGCTCATCCAATACCAGAAACCAAACCAGTCGGTTTTTTTAAAAATAAACATGACCGAAAAGAGTACTACACCTGCAACAGTTATCAGTAACGTTATTCTGTTAGCAGATGACAGAGAATCCCTTTTATGCCTCATCAGAAAAAATTACGAAACAATGATTCAATAACCAAAGCGCCTGTACAAAGCAATCCAAATATCAAGTTATACTGTGCTGTAGCGCCATCCAACACAATAAAATCCAGAGGGTTTTTTGGTTGTTTTCTATTTAAAGCTTTTTGCCAAAGTTTTAAAGCCGAAGGCAAAGAAAAAAGTACAATAGCAAAACTAAATGGCATAGCAGGAAACTCCGGGAAAAGAAAATAGGGAATAAAAATAAGGGCAAGCACCATAAAAAAGGGTGCAAAAATCAGGAAGCCGTAATAGTTTAATGATTTCTTATCACCCAATACGGATGCAATTGTATAGATATGACCATCCGCATCGCTGGTAATATCACGCCAATTATTAGCATGTAGGATTGCAATTACGAGGGTAGCAATAGGCATTGACCACAGCACCGGTATCCACGATAATGTTCCTGTTTGTACAAACCATGCTCCTAAAGCTCCAAATATGCCAAAATTAAGGAAAACAGCCAAATCGCCGAGTGCGTGATATTTCAGCGCTATCTTTCGGCCTTTAGTATAAAAGATTCCTATCAAAAGACCCGGAACGCCAATGAGAAGTAACTTAAGACCAACCAGCCAAGCCAGCAAGAAGCCTATCAAAGCGCCGATTGTTAAAAATCCTATTGTAGCAATAAAAGCCTCTTTAATAGTTATAATTTTTCTGACTACACCTCCACTTACAAGGGTTGGATATTTATCAAAACCATTTTTATAATCAAAAATGTCATTCAAGATATTGGCCCCGGCATGAAGGAAAACCATCCCGAAAAAAGCCAGTAAAAAAAACCAGAAATTAAAAGAGACGTTGCCATAAACATAAGCAAGCACCGACCCAAAAACAACAGGCATAGTAGAGGCCGGCAACGAAAAGGGACGAATACTGATCCACCAGCTTTTAAAAAAACCCATTGATATGTCGTTTGGCATTAATTGAAGTTTTATATCAACACCTGATCGGACAAGATTACCTAATTAGACACATATACCTCAAAACATTAATAACTAACAAAAAAAGCTCTCTAAAAATTAATCCTTGTCTGATTTTGATTTGAGAATAAAGATATGAATTAGTATTTGAGTTATCAGAATTATTTAGCCACAAAGGCATGAATTCAAGTTTTTTATTTGTGAATTTGTAATTAGTTTGATGAGCTA
>JAAYWF010000093.1 GCA_012516825.1 Lentimicrobium sp.
AAAAACAGGATATTCACAATCTAACGGAGCTGAAAGCAAAACTAATAGAAACTATAGAAAAAATAGATTTACAACATAAATCCAAAGATTTTGAACATTTACTATTTAATAAGGGAAATAAAGATAAGATTTTGATGTTCTGTGATTATATAAGGAAAATGAATTGATAAATGGCAAATAATCTGCACCTAACATTGGCTATATGCAATGGCGAGGGGAGTACGCTATATTAAAAATTTTAGTGAATTTGCACCAAAGTACTTTGTGCAAACGGCGTACGTAAAATTCGCCATTGCGCCAAGTGCCAAACCGTTGGCGGTAATGCGTGACGAAAAAAAACGTATCTTTAACAAAAAATTGAACTGAAAGAAAGAAGTAGGAGATGAAACTACCAAGGTATCCGTTGGCATAAAGCGGCAGTTAATGACCTTTGAATTTACAAGCGAAGGACAGCAAGGTTTGATTGAAAAACTTGTGCGTTTCCAAGAAACCAACGTGAAAAACGTTTACAACCTTGCGTTTGGTGACAAAGATCAAACAATAGGCGACATAGACGATAAAGTAATTTCAAACAATGGGGACAGCGAAAAAGTCTTTGCGACAGTTGTCGCAACGCTTTACGCTTTTACCGATAAATATCCGAATGCTTGGGTTTATGCTACAGGTAGCACAAAATCCCGAACAAGGCTTTATCGAATGAGAATAACAAAATTTCTTTCGGAAGTAACAGAAGACTTTGAAGTTTTGGGAGAAAAAGACGAGGATTGGTTTCCGTTCAAGAAAAATGTTGAATATTACGGGTTTTTAGTGCGTAGGGAAAAAATAATTAACTTTGTAGAATCAAATTTTACTTGATATGAAAGTGACAGATGAAATAAAGAAACGTAAAATTCCGATTGTTCGGGTGGACAAAGCGTTAAATAAGTTCGACGACAAAATTCTGTTTCCTGACAAATTGGAAAAAACAAACGAAGTGCTTAGAAAAGTTGGATTACCTAAACAATGGACAACAACTTAAGCACTACTGCTAACAGGGACTTTACGGCAGACGGGCTGCAGTGCATTGGGTATGAAAGTCGTCCGCTCGTGTATTCGCTGCGTGTTGACAGGACTTCGTCCCGTCGCCTTGCCCGAACGCAAAGCCCCAAACCGTTATTCGGAATTTTAAAAACCAATGAAAAATGATTAGAGAAATGATGAGTTATTTTAAAAATAAAAAGGGTTTGCTCGGATCACTTTATGCGATAATTTTAATTGGGTATATTATATCTCAATTGCCTTTTTTAAATGCCGATGCAGATTTAATTATGGCAACTGGTAGCAGGGGGTCTTGGACAGATGAGGGATTGAATACATGTCAAATAAGAAATTTCGTTAACCACGGTCATTTCAATTTGTTGGATTCAGATAACTTTTTAAAAACACCTTTTTTCTCTTTGTTTTTGTTTCCTTTTTTTAAGCTGTTTGGAATAAGCATGTTGAGAGCAAGGTTAATTACTGTTTTGTTTTGTGCTACTCTATTGTTGATGTTTTTTATTAGAAAAATAACGTTGTTCATAGGGGTAGTATTTGTTGTAACCACGATGATGTTATTTCCAATCCATCAATACAGCCATTTATGTTTGGCTGAAATGTATTCTTCTATTTTAATTGTTGTTTCGGCATTAGTTTATTCCTTTTACTTTAGAGAGAATAGATATTTACCTCTTGTTCTATTATTTGCGCTGTTGTCTTTATCCGTTTTATTCAAAATACAGTTTATTTACGTTCTTGCAATCCCATTACTAATTAAAATGGCTGACTATATCCTTGACAGGTCTATTGCGAATAGGAATCAATTAATCGCGGCATGCATAATTTTAATTTGTGTAGTTTTCGGCATTGTATTTATTTTGTATATGCCATTTAAGGAAGCGTGGTTGCAAATAGCAAAACAACAGTCAGGAACTTTTTCATTAGAGACCATTACGGTTGATTTAATTTGGGAAAATTTGAAACTAAATTTTCTATCCAAAAGATACTTGATGTTTACAGTCTTTTTTGTTTTTTCATTTTTTATAGCGATCAAACATATAGTGAGTAAACAACACCCGAAAGAATACCTTACATTATTAATGGTAAGTGTTTCTTGGATAATTGTAGAATTGCACAAACTTGGTTTTACCTATTTACCTATACGCTATTTAATTAGTTTTTATCTTTCAATGGGTTTTTTAATGTCAGTAGTTATGGGATATTATTTATCTCAGGCTAAATTTTTGCATAGATCAATAGCTATTTCATGCTTGCTTGCGATGTTTCTAATGAATAGTTATTTTTATAAACAGGCTTTTTTTTCACGTAGTTATACTGTGCAAAAAATGAATAGTTATTTTCAAAAGTTAACAAGTGAGAAGGATGTTGTTATAGGACCTTGGGCTCCTTCTTTTACGTGGGAAACAAAGTGCTTTTCATATCCAATTTGGGCAAATTTCTTAGGGGACCGAGATATTATAAAATATTACCGTCCGGATTTTATTGTGAGTGAATATAATCAAAAAGATTCTGGTTTTGCGTATAAAAAAAACGACATTAATTTGGATGATCTTTGTGATTCATTAACACAAGCAAAAGTTGCGTTTTGGAAAGTGAATGTTTATTTGGTAAAGAAACAAATACGTTGAGCAGAAAGATTTACAATCAGTTAGTGTAGAAATTTATGGCTGGTATTGTTTATAAATAAATTCTAATAGATGTTTTACAATATAGAATTATAACAAAGACAATAAAGAATGCATATTTGGATGCTTTAATGACTGTAAAAATGAAAGAAAAACAACCGCATAACAACACCTACCTAAAAGGCGGGGGGGCGTGTTCCAAAGACAGTTTTGTGGTATAAGTCCCACCCTTCGGGTAGCCGCAAACCGTACCTGCAAGCAAAAACAAACAGCATTGCAAACTTGGAGCTTTATACTTCTATTCAAGTTCAGTGCTGGTTGGCAATATTGTGCTTCGAAATCCGCCACTCCTTAAACCCGCGAACCGTTACCTACAAGTTTTTTGATTGGACAGGCACAACGAGTTTGGGTAGTTACTGTGTTTCAGCAACTTCAAGCCATTATGATTGGGCGATGAAGAAAATCAAAAAAACACAAAAAAGAACAAAATAATCAATCCAAAATCGCCGTTATTTGTCTTGTTTTTTTGTAAACTTGTACTTTATTTATTCAGCGATTTTTATGGCAAAAGGAATAATATTACAAGTAAAAGAACCCGAAATAACGGTTATCAGTCAGCAGAATATTGATTATATCAGCCTTACGGATATGACCGTTACTTTTCGAGAAGGTAGCGGACTGATAGGAAAATGGATAACCAACAAAAACACGATAGAGTATCTCGGCGTTTGGGAGAGAGTAAATAACCCCGATTTTAATTACCCCGAATTCGGGGTAATTGGGCAGGAAGCAGGTACGAACAGATTTATAATGTCAGTTGGTCAATGGATTGACCGAACAAAAGCCGTAGGAATGCTTGTAAAAGCCGGAAGATACGGCGGAACGTATGCACATAAAGATATTGCATTTCACTTTGCAATGTGGTTAAGCCCCGAATTTCAAATCTACTTGGTAAATGATTTTCAACGTCTCAAAGACGAAGAAAGCAACCGACTTAAATTAGAGTGGAACCTGCAACGCATCCTTGCCAAAGTAAACTATCAAATATATACGGATGCTATTAAAGAAAACCTTATCCCACAGGAGATTACCAAACAGCAAGCAAGTTTTATTTTTGCCAACGAAGCCGATTTGTTGAATGTTGCCCTTTTCGGAATTACGGCAAAAGAGTGGAGCGACAGCAATCCCGACAAGACAGGAAATATACGTGATTACGCTACTTTAAAACAACTTGTTGTATTGAGCAATATGGAAAGTGTGAACGCCTTGTTAATTCGACAAGGCTTGTCGCAAAGCGAAAGACTTCTGCAACTCAACAAGGTAGCGATTACACAAATGAAATCGTTACTTGCAAGCAACACAATGAAAAAACTGAAATAAGACAACAACTAACCGAACAACGCATCAAGAGATAGACAAAATGGATAAATCTAAATCATTAGCAAAAATTGTTGGACCTACACTAATCGTAATGATTTTTTCAGAAATGAGAATATGGAATCCAACGTTGTACGAC
>JAAYWF010000094.1 GCA_012516825.1 Lentimicrobium sp.
GTGGCTGATGCGCGATTACTAGCGAATCCAGCTTCACGGAGTCGGGTTCCAGACTCCGATCCGAACTACGACCGGCTTTCGGGATCCGCTCCCCCTCGCGGGGTCGCCTCCCTCTGTACCGGCCATTGTAACACGTGTGTAGCCCTGGACGTAAGGGCCGTGCTGATTTGACGTCATCCCCGCCTTCCTCTCGGCTTACGCCGGCAGTCCCGCCAGAGTCCCCGGCTTCACCCGCTGGCAACTGGCGGTAGGGGTTGCGCTCGTTATGGGACTTAACCCGACACCTCACGGCACGAGCTGACGACAACCATGCAGCACCTCGTAAAATGTCCTAAAGGAAGATCCCCTTTCGGGGACTGTCATAATACGTTCAAGCCCAGGTAAGGTTCCTCGCGTATCATCGAATTAAACCACATGCTCCACCGCTTGTGCGGGCCCCCGTCAATTCCTTTGAGTTTCAACCTTGCGATCGTACTCCCCAGGTGGATCACTTAATACTTTCGTTCAGTCGCTGACTGTATATCGCCAACAACGAGTGATCATCGTTTACAGCGTGGACTACCAGGGTATCTAATCCTGTTTGATCCCCACGCTTTCGTGCATTAGTGTCAGTTACAACTTAGTGAGCTGCCTTCGCTATTGGTGTTCTGTAGCATATCTATGCATTTCACCGCTACATGCTACATTCCGCCCACTTCAACTGTACTCAAGGCTAACAGTATCAACGGCAATTCCCTGGTTGAGCCGGGGGATTTCACCGCTGACTTATAAGCCCACCTACGCACCCTTTAAACCCAATAAATCCGGATAACGCTTGCATCCTCCGTATTACCGCGGCTGCTGGCACGGAGTTAGCCGATGCTTATTCCCACGGTACCGTCAGTCTCCGACACGTCGGAGGGTTCTTCCCGTGGAAAAGCAGTTTACAACCCATAGGGCCGTCATCCTGCACGCGGCATGGCTGGTTCAGACTTGCGTCCATTGACCAATATTCCTCACTGCTGCCTCCCGTAGGAGTCTGGTCCGTGTCTCAGTACCAGTGTGGGGGATAATCCTCTCAGAACCCCTAGACATCATCGTTTTGGTGAGCCGTTACCTCACCAACTAACTAATGTCACGCATGCCCATCATTGATCGCAAAAGCTTTAATTCATAAAAGATGCCTTTGATGAATATTATGGAGTATTAATCCGAATTTCTTCGGGCTATGCCCCAATCAATGGTAGGTTGCATACGCGTTACGCACCCATCCGCCGGTCGCCACCCAGTATTGCTACCTGTGCTGCCCCTCGACTTGCATGTGTTAGGCCTGCCGCTAGCGTTCATCCTGAGCCAGGATCAAACTCTTCATTGTAATTGTAAATCTTATTTGTATCTTTCGGATTTACTTTCGCAATCATTATGAACTGACTGTGGATATTTGCTGCTTAAAAACTTTACTTCAATATCTTCAAAGAACTTTATCCTAATTTTTTTATCCAAAAAGGGCTGCAAAGATAATACAATTTTTTAATATGCAACACTTTTTTGAAAAAAATATAAAATTTTTATGAACTACTTTTCTGTCTCGAAAAGGGCTGCAAAGTTATATCAGATTTTTAATCTGACAAGCTTTTTTTTAAAAAAAATTTATTTTTTTTTAGTAACCCAAATAAACAACTGATTCTAAAATAGTTAATAAAACGAAAAAAATAACTATCATACTAAAAATGAACTACCATACTGAAAATGGGCTGCAAAGATACATTTATTTTATTCAATTAATGTTTTTGACTCTTTTAAAATAGTGGTTGATTAACATGGAGTTTTAATCTCTTATATAATTATTCTAAAATTTTGTCATCAGAAAAATAGCTTTAAAGTAATTTTTACGTTATTCCTTAACTTCAGCATAAAAATAATGATTACAAGTATTAATAAAAAAAAGTTACACCTTATATTAATAGGTACATTGATATCTTTTCATGTTACGGCCCAAAGTCCATCAAAAGGTAGTCGTTTTGTGGACAAGCTAATTTATGAAACTACTCTCGGTGTTCAATTTGGAACTATCACAGCCATTGAAATTTCGCCATTAATTGGTTTTAAAATTTCAGAGCCTTTTATTATCGGAGCCGGACTAACGTATCAATACAACAAGTATCGAAATTTTTACATGAATATTGAAAATGGATCTTTATATGATCGCAAGGTAAATATTATCGGTAGTAGATTTTTTGCGCGGTATTATTTTTTTAATAGCTTTTCGGAGTCAAGCTTACTAAACAAGCTTTTTTTACACGCTGAATATGAACATCTTGCGTATAAACAAAATTACAAAGTTGATTCAAACGGAAAATTTGTTGATGTATTTGGTATTCCCTATTCAACAGGAAATGAAACTATAATTATACCGGGATTACTTGTTGGTGCTGGGATAAAACAAAACATTGGTATCAGAACTTATGCAAGTATTTTATTTCTTTACAATTTGAATGAAACCAATAATACCCCTTACAGAAATCCGGTTGTCAGAATTGGGCTTGGATACGGTCTTTAATAAATACTAAGGTAAATGGTTAGCTTTTTTTGGGAATATTTTTAAGGATCTCCAAAGTCCAATCCCAAAATCTCGCTGTTGAGCTAATAGAAATTCTTTCATCAGGTGAGTGTGCACCTTTAATATCCGGACCATACGATATCATATCCATTCCAGGATATTTTTCTCCAATTAAACCGCACTCTAAACCAGCATGTACAGCCAGAACTTTTGGCTCCTCAGCAAACAGTTTTTGATAGGTATTTTTTGCAATATCGAGTATTTCAGAGTTAGTGTTTGGGGTCCATCCCGGATAGCCGTCATTATGAGCAACTTCGGCATCTATCAAATGAAAAACTGCTGCAACCATATTTACTATATCGTCAAGGGCAGATGCCACTGAACTCCTTTGGCTTGTGGTGATAAGAAAATAATTTTCGATAAGTTTCACTGATGCCAGATTAGTGGAGGTTTCTACAAAATTTGGAATGTCTCTCGACATTTGCATTACTCCATGAGGTGCAGCATAGAGTGCATTAATTAATTTGTTTTGTGACACATCATCAATAATAAATTCCGGCATTTCAGTATTTTCTGATCTTATCTGTAAATCGGGTTCGGTGGTTTTCAATTCATTTTTAATTGCTAAACCAAATTCATCTATTTGTTTTAAAAAATCATTAATAAAATTCTTTTTTACTAAAACCACAGCTTCAGCTTCACGTGCAATGGCATTACGCAAGTTGCCTCCATTAATAGTAGCGAGCTTTATGCTATAACTTGAAGTTGCCCGATGTAAAATACGAACTAAGATTTTGTTGGCATTTCCTAAACCTTTATTAATATCATCGCCGGAATGCCCTCCTTTAAGTCCTTTTACGATTATCTTAACAGGTTTAAAGTCTTCCGGTATTGTACATTTTTCAAAATGAAACTTTACAACCGTATCCCGTCCGCCGGCACAGCCAATAAAAATCTGGCCATCATCTTCTGAGTCAAGATTAAGCAGTATTGTTGATTTTAAAAATCCAGGCTTTAATCCAAATGCGCCGGATAACCCCGTCTCTTCGTCAACGGTAAATAAACACTCAATAGGGCCATGCTCAATAGTGTTTGAAGCCAAAATAGCAAGTTGAGTAGCTATGCCTATTCCATCGTCAGCTCCAAGGGTAGTTCCGTCAGCCTTGACCCAATCGCCATCAATGTAAGCCTTGATCACATCCTTTTCAAAATCAAATTCTTTATCTTTATTTTTTTCACAAACCATATCCATATGGCTCTGTAAACACACAGTCTTATGATTTTCCATCCCTTTGGTGGCAGGCTTCGTAATTAAAACATTACCGGTTTCATCTATCTGATGAGGTAGATTGTGTTTGTTAGCAAATTCTACAAGGAAATTGACAATACGTTCTTCCTTTTTTGATGGACGAGGTATTCGAAGAATTTCACTAAAATAACTCCATACTTCAACTGGTTCAATCTTTGCAATATTAGTGTTCATACTAAAAAACTAAATTTTTGATTATTGATTTATTTTTAAGATTTTAAAAGTTAATTACGGATGCAAAGCTCTTATTCGCCCTTTCCGTATTCATTATAAAAGTTTTTGATTTCGTCGGCAAGATTTTCAAAAATCACATAATGATTTTTACACCCTTTACGAGAGCAAAAATCAATACGGCCTCCAGCTTTTATAATAAAACCAACCATTTTTGCTTTACACAACGAACAATCTTTATCAAGCATAAGGCTTTGGTGGCAATGAGGACAATAAAATTTAACCTCCTCAACTTCACGCAATTCAATATCGTTTTCATGATCATAACAATCGTAAATTGAACATAGCCAAATTCTGCCTTTAGCTCTCGCGGTTTCAATATCCACCTTGATACTCGGATATCCATGAATAAGGTAATTCATATCCATTAGCGACTCTAAACAGTGAGGGCAATTTACCCCCAAAGAGATATATTTTTTCATCTTTCAAAAATTTTAAGTTTAGACATTTTTAAAATTTGTGGTAAAAATAATAAATAACGGGTGAATCTCACATTCTTTTTAATGAAGATTTACTTTATACTTAAAAACGATTATTAATTGTCTGATTTACATTATATTATGAACATTGCCCAAATTTTCCACTATTTTTTTCAACGCACCTTTAAATAGTTTTCTATTTTTGCAGCCCATTTTATAAAATGGCGAGATAGCTCAGGTGGTCAGAGCGCAGCACTCATAATGCTGAGGTCGAGGGTTCGAGCCCCTCTCTCGCTACTATCATAAAGCGCTAACTATCAATGGTTGGCGCTTTTTTTTATAAACATCAAAATCGCAGATCAAGCACTTGACAATATTTACGCAGAGTTTAATTTTTCCAATTTAATTTCGACACAGCAAAAGCTATCAAAATTGAAAAAAGAGCAATAAAAGTGCATACACGTCCAATATAATCACCATATTTTACGTAAAATGTAATTTTATCATTGGTAATTAATTCAGCTTTCAAAACATCCGACACCCAATAATCGGAAGATTGAAGAGTTTCTCCTCTCGAATTGATGATTGCAGAAATACCAGTATTTGCAGATCGGGCAATATTACGACGGGTTTCCACTGCTCGTAATTTTGCAAATGAAAAGTGCTGACGATGTCCAGCGGTATTACCCCACCAGCCGTCGTTGGTGATAATGAACAATAAATTAGCGCCATTGAGAACAAATCCCGATACAAAAGAGCCATATACTGACTCATAGCAAATTATTCCCGGAACTTTAAATCTGTCATCTAATGATGTAAATATTTCTCTCTCAGGTGATAACCCAAGACTACCTACAGTTCCACCAAGGTCAAAAGCGATATTCTGAAGTGGGCTTAATAAACGTTGAAACGGCATTTTCTCAGGGCCGGGAACAAGTTTTGATTTATGATAAAGCTTAACGGGAGAGTCTTGGTTTATAAAAAGCGCTGTATTATATGCTTCGTAATACTTATCTACATCAGTAAACTTTCTTGCCGTGCGGGTCAATGGCTCATCATCATCAAACAGACGAAAAGTAGAGGCTCCAATTATTATATTAAGGTGTGAGTATTTTTCCAAAAAGCGTCGTGTCAATACAACACTTCGGCTATCCTCAACAGAGTTGTGCCATATGTTTTCTTGCAGTGCCGACTCGGGGCAAATAATAAAAACAGTGCTATCGGAAATGTATGGCTCCACCGCTACAAGGTTTTTCTCTATAGCCTCCCGGATGGAAATTGTGTATTGCTCGGAATAAGGATCTATATTTGGCTGACTTACAATTACTTCGCACTTTTCTCCTTGCTCAATCTGATGATTGTATATCCACAAGGAAAAAGCCATTGGAACAATCACAACAAGTATCGAGAAAGCTAATTTAAATGCAACTGTTTTATTTATCCTTTTTTCAATTAAAAATGACTTCAATACTTTAAAAAACAGTATGTTACTTATTAAAATCCACAATGTTCCTCCAAAAATTCCAGTATATTCATACCATTGTATCCAACGGGTGTACATTGCAAAACCATTCCCAAGATTTAACCAGGGCCAGGAAAGATCCCAGTCGAGATGCAGATACTCGAAAGCAATCCAGTAAAATACAATAAGAAATATCGAATGATTAGGATTGGAATAGGTTCTTTTCGAAAGATGAAATATAAAAAAAACAATAGCCATAAAAAAGGAGTTGAGCAAGATGGCCATTATTGCTCCAAAAATAGTTGAATTCAATATCCACCAGGTTGTCAGAATATTCCACGTAAAAAAAGCGATGTACAAATATTTAAAGATGGCATATTTATTAATTTGACCCTTGTTATTATGAAAATAATCTTCGATAAAAAACAAGGGAACGAATCCAAAAAGAAGCAAAAACGGAAAGCCATGCATTGGCCAAGCCAGGCTAAGAATCAATCCTGACAATAGAGCTAAAAGATAAAGGTATTTTTGTTTCACTCCTGATTTATTTTATGATTAAAAGTCAGATACCTTCATAAAACGGACTTTCCGTATAAGGGTATCGTGAAATATGAATTTCTTTAACTTTTTGGTACAACACATTTTTTAATTCTTCCCAGTTTTCTTTTTTTAATGCTGATACAAACAGCGTTGGCTGGGAGAAATTGGCCATCCATGTCTTTTTCAAATCTTCTAAAGCAATATTCTCTTTGACAATTGGTGTAAGGTCATCTTCTTCTTTTTCAATCCAACGGTATGCATCAGTTTTATTAAACACCATTATTACAGGCTTATCAAAGGCGCCAATTTCAGCAAGAGTTTGATTTACAGTGCTTATTTGCTCTTCAAAATTAGGGTGTGAAATATCAACGACATGGATTATTAGGTCTGCTTCTCTTACTTCATCCAGAGTTGACTTAAAAGATTCAATAAGGCTATGAGGTAACTTTCTGATAAAACCCACAGTATCAGAGAGTAAAAATGGTAGATCGTAAATAACAACTTTTCTTACTGTGGTATCCAAGGTGGCAAAAAGTTTGTTTTCGGCAAAAAGGTCAGACTTGCTAAGTTGATTCATAATTGTAGATTTACCAACATTGGTATATCCTACGAGCGCTACTCTAACTATTTTTCCACGAGTTTTGCGCTGCGTTGCCATCTGTTTATCAATCTGTTCTAATTTTTTTTTCAGCACGCTTATTCTATCTCGAATAATCCGACGGTCAGTCTCTATTTCCGTTTCGCCTGGCCCACGTAAACCAATTCCTCCTCTTTGGCGTCCAAGGTG
This sequence comes from Lentimicrobium sp., assembly GCA_012516825.1. GTDB lineage: Bacteria > Bacteroidota > Bacteroidia > Bacteroidales > 4484-276 > RZYY01. The sequence goes on from JAAYWF010000094.1 coordinate 7,288, forward strand.
TGTCCACATACGGGTAAGGCGTGGAAGCATATATTCATACTGAGCCAACTCTACTTGTGTTTTGGCATACGACGTTCGGGCACGACGCGCAAAAATATCGAGTATAAGGTTAGTCCGATCAAGAATTCTGCAATCCAATCCCCGTTCAATATTACGTATTTGAGAAGCATTGAGTTCATCATCAAATATTACAATATCTATTTTGGCCGCTTTAACAAATTCGGCTACCTCTTGTAATTTGCCTGAACCAATAAAAGTAGATGGCTCAGGTTTTTCAAGCTTTTGCGTGAATCGAGCAATGGTTTGTCCACCGGCGGTTTCGACCAGAAATTCCAACTCGTCAAGATATTCATTAATACGACTTTCAGATTCTTTTCCCGTAATTATACCTACCAGAACTACCTTTTCGGTGTTATCATTAATTTCGGTGTTCTGAAGCATAATATTTTGAAACTGATTTTTTTTAGATAATCACAATATGCCAAGATTTAAAATTTTCGAAATCCGATTATCTCTCTAGCATCTTTTACTGTTTTAGCAGCACTTTCTCTCGCTTTATCAGCTCCTATTTTTACCACTTTACTCAGATAAGCGTCATCTGCCGAAATTTCAATAATCCTTTCTCGAAGCGGTGCGGTAAAAGAGATAATATCTTCAGCAAGTTGTTTTTTTAAATCACCATATCGTATTTGCATTGAGTTGTACTGATCTTCAAAATATTGTACTGTATCAGGCGTTGAAACTATCCTAAGCAAAGAAAAAAGATTTTCCACCGGTTCTGATTTTGGAGAATTGGGAGATGTGGGGCCGGTATCAGTAACAGCTCTCATCACTTTTTTACGAATAGATTTAGGCTCTTCGGCTAAGAAAATAGCATTTCCTTCGCCTTCAGATTTTCCCATTTTTCCGCTACCATCCAGTCCTGGTATTTTAATCAACTCCTGACCAAAATTAAATGCTTGGGGCTCAGGGAACAATTCTACATTATACATCCTGTTAAAGCGTCGGGCAAAAGTCCTTGTCATCTCAAGATGTTGTTCCTGATCTTTCCCTACAGGTACCTTATGCGCTTTATGAATAATAATGTCTGCTGCCATAAGGCATGGATAGGTTAGTAGGCCGGCATTGATGTTATCGGGCTGCTTACGAGCCTTTTCCTTAAACGTTGTTACACGTTCCAACTCGCCCATATAGGCATTCATGTTAAGCAAAAGATATAATTCAGCAGTTTCAGGCAAATCACTTTGGATATAGAGTGTAACTTTTTCAGGATCAATCCCGGAGGCCAAATATTCTACCAATACCTGTTTCACGTTTCCGTGCAAGTCAGCAGGCGTTGGATGAGTAGTTAATGAATGATAATCAGCAATAAAGAAAAAACAGTTATTCTCATCCTGCATTTTTAAAAAATTCTGAATCGCACCAAAATAATTGCCCAAATGCAAATATCCGGTAGGTCGTATTCCACTTACTACTATCTCCATATTTTATTAAAAAAAGGTATTTTAATGTTGGGGCAAAAGTAATAAAATCCATTCTCCTCAAACGACAGTAGAAATCGTATGGTAGTAATAACCTTTTAATTAGCTAGTTAGTGTTCTGAAAATCTGTTCAAGTGAAGAAGTCTGTTTTTGAAGTGTGAGCACAGTAGTATTTTGATCCACAGCCAGTTTAAAAATTGCCGGTCGTATATCAGATTTTCCGGCACTTTCAATTTTCCAGGTATTGTCGCTTATTTTTTCAACTGACACAACTTGTGGCAAGTCCTTAAGTTTTTGCGAATCAATTAAATGGCCAAACTCCACTATCAACATTTCTTTTCCTTCATTAATTTGCTGAAGTTTTGATATGCTTTCGTCAGCGACAACTTTTCCTTTATCAATAATTATCACTCTGTCGCAAATTGCCTCTACTTCTTGCATTATATGTGTTGACAACATTACAGTTTTTTTGTAGCCTATCGTTTTTATTAAGTTTCTTATTTCTACTATCTGATTAGGATCGAGGCCGGAAGTAGGTTCATCGAGGATAAGTACATCGGGATTATGGATAAGCGCCTGTGCAAGTCCAACGCGTTGACGATAACCTTTGGAAAGCATGGTAATTTTTTTCCTGCGTTCAATTTGCAAGCCTGTCATCTCAATCATTTCTTCCACTCTTTTCGACTTATTGGAAATCTTAAAAATCCCAGCTACAAATTCCAGATATTCCTTTACATACATTTCGGTATAAAGCGGATTATTTTCCGGCAAATAACCTATTACCCTGCGTACATCTATTGAGTTTTCCATCACATCATACCCATTTACCCGGGCCTGACCGGAAGTTGGAGGGATAAAACAGGTCAGGATTTTCATCATTGTAGATTTTCCAGCGCCATTGGGACCAAGAAATCCCACTATTTGACCCGGCTCTATTGAAAAAGAGAGGTCGTCAAGCGCCTTCTGTTCACCAAAGATTTTTGTAATATTACTTACTTCAATAGACATAATCGGGTATCAGATTATGGGGCAAATACTGAAAATTTTCAGTTTCTACCTAAAAAAGATGTTATTAAAACACCAAATCATCAATCATTTAACATCAGCGGCATTATGAGCATCAAAATATCTTTATCAACAACTTCTTCGTCAACTATCTGTTTAATCAATCCTGCTCTGTTAGGTTGTGAAAATTCGAAAAGCACCTCTTCTGTATCTAAGTTTGCAAGCATTTCGAGCAGAAATTTCGAATTAAACCCTATATCCATATCTTCACCGTTGTAGTTACAGTTAAGGTCTTCACGTGCTTCATTAGCATAATCTATATCTTCGGCCGAAAGCTGTAGTGTCCGATTAGATATTGAAAGGCGGAGTTGATGGGTTGATTGGTTACCAAAAATACTTACCCTACGAATAGCATTGAGCAATGGCATACGCTCTATCTGCATTTTATTGGGATTATCACTTGGTATTACTGCAGCATAATTAGGATATTTTCCTTCGATCAGCTTACTAATCAATCGTACACGGCCAAACTCAAATGCTATATTTTTCTGATCATATATTATTTTAACATCCTGATCTTCAACACCAAGAAGATTTTTGATTTGATTAAGTGGTTTGGTGGGCAGGATAATAGAATCCTCTAAGTCAACTCCTATATTAAATCGCTGGTAACGAACCAATTTATGTGCATCGGTGGCAACGAAAGAGACAAACTCCGGATTTATTTCCATCAAAACACCTGTCATTACAGGTCGCATTTCATCAATACCAACAGCAAAAACTGTTTTCGAAATGGCCTCAGAGAGCGCTATAGAATTAATAGTAAATTCATTACCTTCGTCAATTACCGGTGTTTCAGGAAAATCTTCGCCATTGTGTCCATTCATTTTATACTTTCCTTCGCCGGCAACTATCTCAATACCAAGTGTGATAGGATCCACAGTAAAGGTAACAGGCACATCTGGCAATGTCTTTAAAGTTTCTATTAATATTTTGGCCGGTACAGCAACTATTCCGGATTCAGCAGCCATTGACACTTGAAGGCTTATTGTCATGGTTGTTTCAATGTCGGAAGTGGTAATTTTCAGGTTATCACCCGAAAGATCAAAAAGAAAATCATTCAGAATAGGTAATGAGCTGTTTGAAATCAAGACGCCACTTACAGCCTGAAGATTTTTTAGTAAGAATGTGCTGGAGACAATAAATTTCATCTTCGTGTTTATTTAATGGTTAATTACTTTAAAAATAATGGTTTAAGATTTATTAATGATATCGCGTTTAAAAAATTATTTATCAATTTTCTGAAAAGTCAAAAATAGGTCAATTTTTTAAAATCTCTGCAAAGATAAAACCTGCCACCGAAAAAAAGTCAATAAACAAAATATTATTTATTAAAAACATTGATTATTAACCTACTTGAATTATTTATTTTTTTTAATTCGAAATTTCGCCTCTTCATTATGTAATAAGCGTCGTATGTTGTTTCGATGTGTTATCGGTACAAAAATTCCAACTAATACTGATAAGACAAGCATTGGAAATGATACGTTATTAAAGAAAAAAAACACTAAAAACGGGAATGTAACGGAAGCAGTAATAGATGATAGGGATACATATCCTGTAAGGATCAGCATAACGATAAATATTGCCACTGCAACCAAAACGGCCTGTGGATAAAGTGCGATACCTACACCAAGTAAGGTAGCTATTCCTTTACCTCCCCTAAAGCCAATATAGACGGGAAAAATATGCCCTAATACAGCAGATATTGATATTAAAATCCGATAAAGATCTGACTGATAGTCTGTCAACATTTCAAAGGGAAGAAATCGAAAAAGCCAAACCGCCAACCAACCTTTAAACACATCGAATAGCAAAACGGGTATTCCTGCTTTAATCCCAAGCACTCTGATAGTATTAGTGGCGCCGGCATTGCCGCTGCCTTCATTTCGTACATCAACACCCCAAAACATCCTGCCGATCCAAACTGCCGATGGTATTGAGCCAATAAGATAAGCTACCACAATACCAATTATTATATATAACAACTCACTATTCATACTCTTCTTCTTTAGATTCAAGTTGTTGAATAAAACGTAAAAATCTGTTTTTCGCTTGTGTATCAGGAGAAATATTAAAACGATAAGAGGGCTCGCCTTTTCTCTCGTCCTCTTTTCGAGCCGACGGTTTCATATCTTTCATTGCGGAGTTAAAGTCGGTTCGTGAAGAACTTGCAAGCATCTGATACGTTTTATAGTTGAAAAAATACCAATGACCTCGTTCAAGTTCAATATAAATATTCAATTCATCCCCACTACGTCTGCGCACGATTTGAACATAACCGTCAAAATATTTAAACACCGGATTCCCATAAACCATTGCCACCCCGATCGGACCTTTTGAGATAAAAGAACGTGAATCGGTGTGATAAGTCATCTTTAAATCGGTAAAAATAAAACTCTTTAACAAGGCATCAGGGATTTTACGAATTTGTCCGTAAAGTGTCAGATCGTTATAAATTTTTTCTACCTCTGATGATCCAGCCAAAGAAGTGAGTCCCTCTTTAAATAGTTTATTTTCAATATTAATCTCTGGTTTTTGGGTAGATGCAAGGTCTTCGGCCATAATTAAAAATGCATTTTCGGCAAAATGAAAATTGACTGTCATCATGACATTGAACCACGAGGTATCGTTAAAAATATTGTGTTCTATTTCCCCATAAAGGTCCATCTTTAATCGCCCAAAATCCTGCCCGAAATTTAGCGTACCTCTTCCGGAAATACTGCAATGGTCAATATTCCAGCTTAGGAAGGGAGGGTTAGGCGCTTCATCATCCTCCAAACCAATCTGACTTGATGGGATAATTAGCAACTCTGCGCCGTTTTTACGGTTTTTTAAAAATCCATTGACGGAAAAAAGCAGTGAGTCGCTATAATAATTTTTCCTGGATAGAAAAGCAGGATAAATTTTGTTTTCTTCGTTTGAATAAAAAAAACCAGCATAAAGTTTTTTATAACCATGTTCAAGTAGTTGTTCCGGCACTGGTAACGTTATATCCTCAGGGTCAATACGCTGTTCAAAGTTTACCCATCTCGACAAGGTAGAATCGCAGTTTTGAATAATACGATAGCCTCCTTTAAAATTTAATAATGGGTTACGAGCATTCAGGCTTATTTCTCCTTTAAAGGCAAACCGGGGGCTTAATTCAAAATGATCCCCCTCGCCAACTGTACCAGTAGCAACCGTTTGGCTATCGGCATCTACGCTAATCTGATCGAAAGTTACATTTTGCACCTCTCCAATAAAATTGCTAAATGCGTAATTACCTTTTGCTTTGTAAACAGAACCCGATTGTATTTCAACTTCCGCATCGGTTATTGTATGATTTCGGTTTATAGTATCAGCAATTATTATTGCGTTATTTAAAGGCTGAACAACAGCATTTTCATGTATCTCCAACAAACCATCATCAGGGTAAATGGCTACATCTGCAATTTTAATAAGTTTTACGTCGGTAGCTTTCAAAATATTATTCGTCAAATCGTAATTGGCTCTGCTTGAGTAAAATTCTAATGAATTCTGCTTTGAGTGTGTAGATACAAATTTCGCTCCCGATAATGGTTTTCCTATTAATTCGGCCTTCGTTAAAGTATCGTAGCCGGATTCGTCAACCTTGGCATAACTATATAGCTCCACTTCATTGCTATCGAAATACCAATCAAATTCATTCAGAAAAGATTCATACCGGATTGCGGGCAGATAAATTTTTGAGTTAATACTATTTGTTTTAAAATTACCGATTTTTGTGTTAAAATCCACAAAAGCGCTATAGTTTTCTGTATTAAAAACCACATCGGATTGGGGCAAACTTCTTAATTTGAGCTTTGTGGTATCTGAATAAAATGCATTAGCTGTAAATGCAAATTTGTCCGACAGGGCTGTTGCGTTTAAGAAATCAAGCTCTCCCGCGCCGGTTAAAGCGTCAGATGTTAATATCATCGAACCCTTTAATGACGCTCTTTCATCAAACATAGAAATGGGTAAATCCGTGGTTTGCAAAACCATAGAATCTGAATACGGCCTCCAGAGTTGGTTTAGGTTTAATCCTTTAACAGGTGGAAATTCAGTTTTTCCTTTGGTCAAAGGTGTAATATTAAATTCGGTATTTGATGATGAAACGGAATCGAGATAAAAGATAAAATCCTTGCTAACAGATGTAGAATTAAGATATTCAAGTTTCCCATCTCCTTTTAATCCGGATAAATTAACTGTAATTTCATTAAAAAACTTTCCTTTTCCCTGATAAACAGGATATCCTTCGGGTGGTGTTTGTTTTTTAAATCCCAACGAATAATCTGGCATTATTTCAAGGGGTTGGTCAATATTGTCAGGAAAAATCCCACCTGAATTAAAAAAACCTCTAAATCTGATTGATTCTGTTTCAAATTCTTCAAGATTTTCGAAGGTAAAGGGTTCAATATAATAATTGACCAAATCGCGGTTATAAGCCTCTTTAAATTCAGGTTTTTGATCAAAATAGACAAAAGACTCCTTGTTACTTGTAAATATCGGATAACGAGGCTGCAAAACCAATCCGCTTTTATTAGCCGGATGGTCAATTAGCATTTGCCCGCTGATATTAGTAATCGGAGTTTTAATTTCTACGAATTTTCTTTTGCCATAATCATCGGTTTCAAAAGAGTTGACTTTAAAACGCATGGTATCAATAGTCGGCATATTAAGTCTGAATGTGTCGTAATTAAAATAACATTCGGTAGCTTGAAAATCGAATAGGCCTGCTTTTATTTGCCCTGAAAAGATAAAATCACGGTTTTTTCGTAAAGTGATTTCCTGTTCAGTTGGATTTATTGCAACCTTTTTTGCGTTGCTAAGTGAAATATGAGGAACACCTTTTATAGAGAGATCGAAATTTTCGAGTTTTATTTCCGCATTGATTCTTGAATCTACTTCCGATTGAAATTCAATAACATCATAATCAACAAGTTTACTTTTAGCTTTGATATAATGACTTACCTTGTCGGTAATAAAAGCCTTGCGTTGGGCTATGTCGTAATGCACAAAGCCTTGTATTGCAAGCCTGATAACTTGTACTTCCACCTGACTTTCCGGCATCCTTATAAAATCTGCCAGTTGTTCAATTTTAAATTCTCTTGTGTTAAAGGTTTTGCTGTATTGGTCTAACCAAAGCAAAGGATGTTTTCGGTCGAGCCCCATCACCCTGTCGAAGTGTGCTTCAGAAAAAAAATTATCTGAAACAAAATAGGCTTTACTTTGATTTTTTAACCCAGGCATAGCTCCAAGATAAATAACGTCATCGTCCATCTGCCAATAAAGAGCTTCGGAGTCGAATTCAACTTTATGGAAACTATCAAAAAATGGACTTTGTTCTACTCCAGGTCCTTGTCGGTATAAAACAAGTTGACGATTTTGATGAGTATATCTGAGCTGCAATCCAGTATGAACTATTGAATCGTCCTGATGAATAATTGTAACAGCGATATTCTCCGATCCAATTTTTTCATTGGTGATTATAAACTCATCGGAACGGGCAGTTATCAAATCGTAATCCCCTTTCTTATCCCGATAAAGCCTTTTAAAAATCAATTTTGCCGGCCGATCATTAAAACCACTTCCTATCATTTTTGTTCCGCGGAGCATAAAACCTCCTTCATAATCAATATCCTGAAAAATTCCTTCAATAAACACACTTTGCATATCCGATTCAAACCGCGGATAAAGTGCATTTTCAGGATTTACAATATCTGCTGATACACGTTCTACCAAATGCCCATTCATTGAGCCTTTGAAATATTTTTCGTAATGAAATGCAACATTGTTTGCCTGAAAAGCAGCTGTTTTCATGTCAATTGCGTAATCATCCAGATCGGCATAAACTTCATTTTCAGGAAGGTTTGCCCGACGCCAGGTAACCGTCCCACCCTTACCTTTCCATTCTTTTGATACAGGGGAATAGTAACCCGACGTTCTGAAAATCGTTGAAGAATCATTTCGTGTTTTACATGAAAGATGAAACCGTTCGATCTGCACTAAAAAAACAGAATCAGCGATAATAAAGCGAAAAGGAGTTTTGCCCGCTACCCACGAAAAGATCTTTGACTTGTTTAAAATACCTGATTCAAGGAAATCTTCGGTAAACAATAATAATTCATGATATGACTTTATTGAATTTGTATTTTCCAACAAATTACAGGTGATTTTTAGCCAAAGATCAAAATTCTCAAAACTTACATCCATCGTTTTAAATGCAACCAGAGCCGAAATATATCGTTCGAAATCGGGATATGCCCTTAATTTCCTTTGCAACATCAGGTCTGCGCTTCTGTATATTGTTTCCCGATGATTATTATCATAATTCCCGTAATTCCATAATCCGGAAAACTCATTGAAGGTTGATAAGGCTTTGGCTTTGTTTTCTTTATTCTGAATAGTTTGAAAAAGTGAATTTAGTTCTACCAAAAACACGGTAGGATCATGAGTAAATACCTTTAAAGACTGTCCATTAATCCATGTGAATAATGGGCAGATCAAAATCATTAACAAAACTATTCGCCTGTACATTTTTCCGATAAAAAAACATTGTTAACCATCTGGAATAAAGCGATAAAAGGTTAGTTTTATTGTTTCACTCCTTTAGTTATAAAGAGGTCGGAAAATTCTGAAAAAAATTACCTAAAACTAATTAATAGAAAAGCTTCATGGCTCAAGCCACTGATATTATGTTAATTTGGTGTGTTTTAGCTGTAAGTCAATTCAAGTATTACATTTCCAAAATAAAGTATTTTTGCCCGCTCTGTAATAGTTTTTCCTTGTGATGATTTACCTCACAAGGTTTTAAAAAGATCAGACTCCACTACTTCATATCAATCATTGATTAAAACAGAAATTTTGATAATGAAAAATTTTTTTAAATCCTTCTTTTCGATGCAATTAACGATAGTTTTATTGTTAATGTTTGCGATGTCAATCGGCATAGCTACTTTTATCGAAAACGATTATGGATCTGAAGCCTCGAAAATTGCAATTTATAATGCCACCTGGTTTGAGATATTACTATTAGTATTAGCGATAAACCTTATTGGAAGCCTTTTTACACACAAATTATGGAAGCGGAAAAAATACACCACATTCATCATGCATTTATCATTTGTGGTTATTCTTATTGGCGCAGCCCTCACAAGGTTTGTTGGCTACGAAGGCATGATGCATATAAGGGAGGGTAAATCGTCCAATCAGATGCTGTCGGACAATACCTATATAACTGCAAAATGGGGCGCCGATGGAAAAGAGACCATTGTTCACAAAAAGGTTTTAATGTCCGGTTTTGGTTGGCAAGCATCGCCATTTACCATAAAAAACGGAGATGAGGCATTACATTTTAAAACTATCGCTTTTGTGCCCAATGCCGTTCCGGTGGTAAAGGCTGCCGTTAATGGAGAGGTACTTGTTTCGCTTTTTGTTCTTACTAATACCGATAGAAAATCAATCATTCTCAAACAGGGTGAGTCAGAGGAGTTTTCAGATTTTTCGCTCACGTTTGGCGAGCTATCAGGAGAAAAAGGGTTGCAGCTCATAGTTATTAATGATAGTCTATTTTTCAAATCTTCTGATTCTGTTTTTCAATTTTCGATGGGAGGGCATAATGTAGATACGATACCAGCAAATGTTCTTACTCATTTTGCTCCGATGAAATTGTTTGAATTTGAAAAAGTCCGTTTTGTATTGAGAGCTTTTGAGATGAGTGGAGAAGTTGTTGCTGCTCATGCCGATATTCACGACGAAGGGTCAGGACTGAACGCTGTTGTGCTTAAAACTTCAAACAAAACCACCGAAAAAAACATTATTGTGTGGGGTAAGCGCGGTATTGTTGGAAAAGAGACGCATGTTGAAGGTTATGGATTTGAAAATCTGACTTTATCCTATGGTTCACGCTTATTGGAAATACCTTTTAGTTTACATCTTAACAAGTTTATTCTTGATCGTTATCCAGGCTCTGACAGCCCCTCCTCTTATGCCAGCGAAGTTACTTTAAACGACACCGAAAGAAATATCAATTATGACTTTCGAATTTTTATGAATAATATTTTAACGCATCGCGGATATCGTTTTTACCAATCCTCTTACGATCAGGATGAAAAAGGCACAATACTTTCAGTTAATCATGATGCGCCCGGCACAACCGTTACCTATATTGGCTATGCAATGATGGCATTCAGTATGATTTTTATGTTAGTTGACCGTAGGACTCGATTCCATAATCTAATGAAATCCATAAGTAAATTAAGGGATCAAAAGAGTAAACTGCTCCCGGCAATTATCCTTTTCCTTTTTATCCCAATTTCGCAATCATACGCCCAAGAAATAAAAACTATTGGTAACGCACAAATTACCGTCGTATCCAAAGCTCACGCTGATAAATTTTCACATATCATCGTACTTGGGCCCGGGGATCGTTTAGAGCCGATAAGTACTTTGAATAGTGAACTGTTGAGAAAGATATCGGGAAAAAGTAAATTTCACGGGCTTACTCCCGATCAGGTAGCGTTGGGCATGATGCTTGAGCCGCAACAATGGCAGCATGTTCCTGTTTTTAAGATAAAAAACAAGGAATTGCGTAGGATTCTCAATATATCAACTAACTATGCCTGTTTTATCGATTTTTTCGAAATAAATCAAAATTACAAACTGAGCTCATTTATTAATGAAGCATTTAGGAAAAATCCATTTGACCAGAGCAAACTCGACAAGGATATCATTTCGATTGACGAGAAGATAAATGTGTTTTACACCATGATGATGGGTGGTTTTTTAAAAGTATTCCCTGATATAAATGCTCCCGTTGCCAAATGGTATCACACTGGTTCGGAGATTAATAATTTCCCTGAGGCTGACAGTAACTTCGTTAAAAACATTATCCCTGTTTATATTAGTTCACTATCGGAAGCCACACAAACTGGAAACTACGACCAGGCCGATGAATTTGTTGAAGCTATTAAGATTTTCCAGCAAAAATATGCTGGAGAACTGATACCATCGTTAAATCACCGGAAAGTTGAGATCTTGTATAATCGAGTTGAGATTTTTGAACGGTTGTACAAATATTACGGTATGCTCGGATTGGTTTTCCTTGTTTTGTTGTTTGTCAACCTTGTTAATCATAGATTTAAAATAGGATTTGCAAAAAAAGCCATAATAGGCCTATTGATGCTTCTTTTTGTTTTTCAAACTGCCGGTTTTATAGCTCGTTGGTACATTTCGGGTCATGCGCCTATGAGTAACGGTTACGAATCCATGATATATATCTCTTGGGCAGCGATGCTGGCGGGTTTTATATTCGTCAGAAAATCACCTATTTCTTTAGCAGCCACATCAATACTTTCGTCTCTTACTCTTTTTGTTGCACATCTAAACTGGATGAATCCTGAAGTTACAAACCTTGTACCGGTACTTAAATCAATCTGGCTTACGATTCATGTAGGGGTAATTACAGCAAGTTATGGGTTTCTTGGTTTGGTGATGATTATGGGGCTTTTTAACCTGTTACTAATGATTTTTCAGAACAAAAAAAATTACAAAAACTTTCAGATAACTATTAAAGAGATATCAATGACAAGCGAAATGGCTATGACCATTGGCCTTTTTCTGATTACCATTGGCTCATTTCTGGGTGGTATATGGGCTAATGAATCATGGGGACGCTATTGGGGATGGGATCCAAAAGAGAGCTGGGCGCTTGTTACTATTCTTGTTTACACCGTAATTTTACATATTGGATATATCCCCGGAATTAAAGGGAGGTATCTGTTCAATGCATTATCGGTTATTGGTTTCGCATCGGTGTTAATGACCTATTTTGGGGTGAACTATTATTTATCAGGGCTTCATTCCTATGCTGCCGGCGACGCTGTTCCGATACCAAAGTTTGTATATTATACTCTGGCTATCCTGTTTGTCATCTTGGTTGTGGCATGGGTCAACAGTCAAAAGTTAAAAGATCTTGAAATCGAATTCAATTCTGATAATCAATAATATTTATTTTTCATAACTCATTGAGTTTAAAAGCAATTTTTGACAGCAAAATCAGTTTAAAATTTATCCTTTACGAACAACAATGAAGTCAATTTTTAATCTTTCCGCACTGTTTTTTTTATTATTGCTAATCCCTTCTATACATGCTCAAATAGCAATAGGCGAATGGCGCGATCATTTGCCATACTCGCGAACCGTAAGAGTGGCTGAAGTAGAAAACATGATCTACTGCGCAACTCAATATAGCATTTTTGTTTATGATAAAGATGACCAAAGCGTTTTGCGCAAATCAAAAGTAAACGGGCTTTCGGATGTGGGTATTAGCGCCATGATGTATAACAAAGAATACAAAACCCTTGTGATTACCTATACCAACACAAATATTGATTTGATTAAAGAGGGGAAAGTTATCAATTTTTCCGACATCAAACGGCGGCAGATATTGGGTAATAAAACAATCAATAACATCACTTTCAACGATAGTCTTACTTATTTTTCTTGCGGTTTTGGCATTGTCGTTTTGGATATTAAAAATGAAGAATTTCCTGAACCGACATATTTTATTGGACCTGAAGGCAGTCAGTTAAATGTGTTGGATATCACTTTTGGCGCCGATTCGGTGTATGCAGCCACTGAAAGCGGTATTTACAAAGCATCCTTAAACAGCACCAATCTTGCCAATTTCAATGAATGGACAAAAGATCAACGACTATACCCTAACAAAAGCTTCAACGCCATCACTTTTTATAATGGCCGGCTGTTTACCAATAGTCATATTGAAGGTAACACTTCTGACACATTATTTATGTACGACTATTACTCACACACCTGGAGTATATTACCCGGCAGCAGTTTTTTACAAAAGTTTAGGTTAAACGTTTCTAACGAACAACTTATTGAAGTTACAGAATTGGGCATTCAAATCTACGATCAGAGTTTTTCAAAAGTAGCTACATTTGACAATCCGGGTGGGATAAATTTACAATCGCGCGATGTCATTATTGATAAAAACAATACCAAATGGATTGCCGACAATCGTTATGGTTTAGTATCAGTGGAAAATGATAAAAGCGCCTTTTTTATTACCCCCAACGGACCGCATTCACATAAGGTTTTCGATATGGCCATTGAAGATCAGAAACTGTGGGTTGCATCTGGTGGCAGAACGTTGAGCTGGGGCAAAATGTATATCGCCGATGGTGTCTATTCGTTCATTAACGAATCCTGGAAAAATTATAACGGTAGCACTGGATACAAAACTTTTGATACCATAAACGACATGACCTGTATTGCTATCAATCCAAAAGATAACCGGCAAGTCTTCGTTGGAAATTGGGTAAGCGGAGTTATTGAATTTTTTGATGAACAGGTAGTCAACGTTTATAGCACCCACAACAGCTCGTTACAGATTTGGCCTACAGCAACATATGTAGCAGTGAGCGGGATGGATTTTGATAGCCATAACAACTTGTGGGTTGTCAATTCAGGAGCAACAAATTTACTATCAGCAAAAAAACCTGACGGCACGTGGAAAGGTTTCTATCTCGGTTCAAATGCAAGTAGCATTGATGCTTCAAAGGTGATGGTTGACAGTTACAATCAAAAATGGATATTGGTTAGAGCCGATCATAAATTGGTGGTATTCAGCGAAAACAATACATTTGATAACACCTCAGACGATAAAGTTAAAATACTTACCAACGCACCTGGGAATGGTAATTTGCCCGGCAACAAAATATATAGTATTGCTGAAGATCAAGACGGCAGAATATGGATTGGTACTGATCAGGGGGTTGGTGTGATCTATTCGCCACAAAACGTCTTCGGTGATGGGAACTATGACGTGCAGCGTATTCTTGTTGAGGTTGGTGGTTATGTTCAATATTTACTTGAGTCAGAAGTTGTTACTTCTATTGCCATAGATGGCGACAACCAGAAATGGATAGGAACAGAACGTGCTGGAGTTTTTCTGTTATCGGCCAATGGCACAGAGCAAATTCATCATTTTACTGAGGAAAACAGCCCTTTATTTTCCAATCTAATCGTTGATATTGCTATCAACCACAAAAGCGGAGAAATCTTTTTTGCAACCAGTAGAGGCATTATTTCATATCGAGGAACTGCTACAAACCCGAACCCCACACATTCTGATGTTGTGGTTTTTCCAAACCCTGTAAGAGAAAGCTATACCGGAGCTATTGCCATCAACGGATTGGTAAACAAAGCCAATGTTAAAATTACCGATATCAATGGTAATTTAGTGTACACAACCAAAGTAGAAGGAGGGCAGGTAATATGGTATGGGACCAACATGAGTGGAAAACGTGCCAGTAGCGGAGTATATTTGGTATTTGTAAGCGATGATCAAGGGGTTGAAAAAATGGTTACAAAAATTTTGTTCATCAAATAACTTTTTATTTCAAAAAATGATCTCAAAAACGCGAGGAATCATTTTTAAAACAATAAAATATTCGGATAATAGCCTGATAGTAAAAGTATATACCGAACTTTTTGGACTGCGCTCTTACATTACTCGCGGATTAAACAAAAAGAAAATCAGTATAAACAAAAGCAATCTCCAACCGCTTTCTATTGTTAATATCCTAGTTTACGAAAATGGAAAAGGAGGTCTTCAAACAATTAAAGAGATAGAGAGCGCTTATCCTTACCGGTCGTTGCCCTTCGATGTGCGCAAAAGCTGCATAGCGCTGTTTATCAACGAAGTGATGTATCATTCAATACGTAACGAAATAGCTGACATCGAACTCTTTAAATTTCTCTATAATACCCTGATTAACCTTGATGAAATTAAAGATAAGTATGAGAACCTTCATCTTCAGTTTTTAATTAACCTCGCCAAATACCTTGGCATTGCACCTAGAAATAATTATAGCGCGACAAATCAGTTTTTCGACCTTCAGGAAGGAATCTTCATCAGCGAGCCACCACTGCATGCTAACTGGCTGAACGAAACCTTAAGCCAGAAGCTTTTTCAAATGATAAAACAACCAGAAACAACCCCTCTTTTATTTACTAATGCAGCAGCACGTAACGAAATCCTTTTCAATCTGATGAATTACTTCAGATTTCATATTCCAGGGTTTGGCGAACTAAAATCACCCGCTATACTTAGCGAGGTGTTAACCTAAATTTTTTAAAATGATTAACAAAATAGCTCGCAATTTTTTATACTTAGCTTTACTATTCATTGTTTTGACGGCGCTTTCGTGTAGTTCAACCAAAAGAGGATCGAAACGAAAAAAATGCGACTGTCCTAAATGGAGTTATCATATTGAGGATAAAGCCAATATTAATCAAACCGATTTGTTTAATCATTTTGAAAAGCACATTTAAAACTCTGTATTATAGTGTATAAACTAATCGAAACGTTGCGCAATCATCTTCCTAAAAATGCAATAGATCTGGTATATGATCAAATCGTAAAAAATAATATTCAACTAACTATTACTCCCACACGTAAAAGCAAAGCAGGAGATTACCGCCCAGCGGTTAGCGGAAAACCGGCCCGAATCTCCATTAATGGTTCACTTAATCCTTATGGGTTTTTATTGGTTTTTTTACACGAATTAGCTCATCATATAACATGGACGAAATATAAACGCAGTGTTGCACCTCACGGTAAAGAGTGGAAAAAGGAATTGAAAAAATTACATGCAGAGCTGGCTTCTGATGAAATATTCCCCGATGATATACTCAATTATTTGAAAGATGAAAACCGGCGTATCTATGCTTCAACCCATGCCGACATAAAAATGGCACGCACGCTAAAAAAATATGACAAAGACTTGAATGGAATATCAATAGAATCCATACCTGAGAATACAATCTTTAAAACCGCTGAAGGAAGGAGATTTAAGAAATTAAAGAAGCGACGCAAAAACTATTTTTGCCTCTCCTTAGACAATCAGCGACTCTATGTTTTTAGCCCGTTACTTGAAGTTTATCCTTTAAATTGATTTTTAAAAAGGCATTTTTCTAAATTTATTGACCTTTTACTAACAACCACATCAAATAAAATTTCATCTTTATCTAAACATAAAATAGCTAATATGAATAAAGACAACTACTGCGTAATCATGGCAGGCGGAATAGGAGCAAGGTTTTGGCCGATGAGCCGGACAACCCGCCCGAAACAATTTATTGACATCCTTGGTAATGGCGAGACTTTAATTCAAAGCACATTCAAACGCCTTGAACGAATTTGCCCTAAAGAGAACATCTTTATCGTTACCAATGAGATATATGAAAATCAAGTAAAACACCAACTGCCTCAAATGGCTTCGAACAACATTTTACTTGAACCGGCTATGCGAAATACCGCCCCTTGCATAGCCTACGCCAACTATAAAATTGCAGCCATAAACCCCAATGCTAATATCGTAGTAGCTCCCTCCGATCACATCATTATTGATGAAGAGGAATTTACAAATAACATTAATACCGCTCTCACAGCAGCATCGCAAAACGAATGGCTGATTACACTTGGGATCATACCAACACGTCCCGACACAGGATATGGATACATACAATACAATGACGCAATTAGAGACCCCAACAATCAAAATATGCGTAAAGTGAAAACATTTACGGAAAAGCCAAATTTAGAATTAGCTGAAAAATTCCTTGCAAGTGGGGATTTTTTGTGGAACTCCGGAATCTTCATTTGGTCGCTAAAAACTATTACAAAAGCATTTGAAACATATCTTGACGACATTAATGATCTGTTCAAAGAGGGAATTGGCCTTTATAATACCGAAAAAGAAAAATCATTTATCAACGATATTTATACAAGTTGCCGAAAAATATCAATTGATTACGGCATCATGGAAAAAGCTACAAATGTGTACGTTTTATCAGCCGATTTCAAATGGTCAGACCTCGGCACATGGGGATCGCTTTACGACACGCGCAAAAAAGATGAAAATAACAATGCGGTGGTAGGAAATGATGTGTTGCTGTACGACACCACTAACTGTATAATTAATATGCCCGCCGGAAAATTGGTGGTGCTTCAAGGATTAGACGATTATATTATCGTGGAAGACAGCAATGCACTGCTCATTTGCCGGAAATCGGATGAGCAGGAAATACGAAGATTTGTGAGCGATATCAAAAACAAAAAAGGAGAAAATTTTATTTAATTCAACAACTTCAACTCTATTTCGGAATGAAAAAAATTTATGGATTTCTATTGACTTTATTCCTCGCATCAAGCTTTGTTAGTTATGCTGACGAAGGAATGTGGCTGCCATTGTTTATTGACAGGCTTAATTACACCGACATGCAACAAAAAGGCCTGCAGCTTACGGCGGAAGAAATATATAGTATTAATAATTCAAGTTTAAAAGATGCTATTATCATTTTCGGCCGTGGATGTACAGGCGAAGTTGTTTCGCCAAATGGCCTGATTTTCACTAATCACCACTGTGGTTATGGACAGATACAGGCCCATAGCTCCATAGAACACGATTATCTTACCGATGGTTTCTGGGCTATGAATTTAGAAGAGGAGTTGCCAAATCCCGGACTTACTGCAACTTTTCTTATACGCATTGAAGATGTAACCGAAAAAGTTAAGGCTATGCTAAACGACCAGATGTCAGAAAAGGAAAGAAACAGCGAAATAAGTAAAATAGGTAAAAAAATAACGGACGAAGCTACTAAAGAGACACATTACGAAGCAAGCGTAAGAAGTTTCTTTGCCGGCGATGAATTCTATTTGTTCGTTTACGAAGTTTTTAAAGACGTTAGATTAGTCGGAACTCCCCCTTCATCAATAGGCAAATATGGAGCAGATTCCGATAACTGGATGTGGCCACGTCATACAGGAGATTTCTCGATTTTTAGAATATATTCCGGTCCCGATGGCAAACCTGCCGATTATTCAAAAGAAAATATACCATACAAACCAAAGCATTTTCTTCCTATCTCAATTGATGGTGTGGAAAACGAAGACTTTACCATGATCATGGGATATCCGGGAAGCACAAGCCGTTATTTTTCATCTTGGGACGTCGAACTGGCTATTGAAGAGAGCAATCCGACGGTTGTTTTTATTAGAGAACAAAAACTGAATATCATGCGTAAATACATGGATGCTTCAGATGCTGTAAGAATCCAATACGCTTCAAAATATGCCGGAACTTCTAACTATTGGAAATATTGTATTGGGCAAACAAGAGGGCTGAAAAGGTTAAAAGTAGTTGAGAAGAAACGCCTTGAAGAGGCGGATTTTACGTCATGGATAAATGGCGATCCGGCAAGAAAACCAATATATGGCGAGGCGCTTGCAATGCGAAAAGAAGCAGTAGGCAAACAACGTGAAATAAATATTGCGCAAATTTATCTGAATGAAGCCATCACACGAGGAAGTGAAATAGTCCTTTTTTCACGCAGATTTAATAATTTGCTTAAAATCATTAATGAAAAAACACCTGATAACACCGCCTTGGATAATGAAATCAAAAAATTAAAAGAAATATCAATCAATCATTTCAAAAATTATAATGCCAAGCTTGATGAAGAATTACTTGGCATAATGCTTACTATCTATTATAAAAACGTACCTCAAAATCAACAACCGGCATTTATCAACACATTATACAAGAAATTCAAAGGTAACTTTTCGGCTTATGCAAATTATGTTTTTTCAAAATCTGTTTTTACAAGTCAGGAAAAGGTAAGCAAACTTCTCAACAAGCCCACGGCTAAAGTCTTAGAAAAAGATCCGGCAACACTCCTGGGAAATGCCTTTTTAGATATTCAGCAGACTATTCGGAAGAGGTATAGCGAAATTAACGAACTGTCTGCAAAAGGCGAAAGGTTATACATCAGAGGTTTGCGTGAGATGAAAAAAGAGAGTAAAACATTTTATCCAGACGCAAACTTCACAATGCGTCTAACTTACGGTTCTGTTGGCGACTATTATCCGGCAGATGCTGTACATTACGATTTCTACTCAACATTAGCCGGGGTTATGGAAAAAGAAGACCCTTCAAATTGGGAGTTTTATGTACCCGAAAAACTTAAAGAGCTATATAATAAAAGAGATTACGGGCCTTATGGTAAAAATGGAGAGATGATTGTCGGTTTTATTTCCAATAACGACATCACGGGCGGAAATAGCGGTAGTCCGGTAATGAATGCAAGAGGAGAGTTGATCGGACTCGCCTTCGACGGTAACTGGGAAGCCATGAGCGGCGATATAATCTTCGAACCTGATTTACAAAGAACAATCTCTGTTGACATACGTTACGTCCTTTTTATAATTGATAAATTCGCAGGAGCCAAGAATATTATTGACGAGCTTACTATTGTTAAACATAGATAAGCCATTCAAAATATTTAAAATCACCCCTTATTCTCGGAACTAATGATACTGTGGCTTTTTTAGCTTAGAAAGGCATAAAGTGTTAAATAAAAAAAGCCTGGTTCAACTATTATTGAAATGCATAAATTACTGACCGATTCTTTCGGTTTAAAACCTTGCAAATCAATCCTTGAAGCAGGCTTTTTTCGCCAGAAGATTAATTTTACTTTTCCTCTTGAGTATTTATCTTTTCAAGATTTTCCAAGCCTTGTATATTTAATGCTCTGGCAATTTTCCCTATTGATTTCAAATTAATGTTACCTGCAATACTTATAAAGCCAGCTTGTTGTGGTTCAGAAATTAACAAAACAAGCTCCTTTATCTCCTCTTTTTCCTTAAGTGTAAAAATTTTCACCTCCTCTTCCTCTTCTTTTACCATCATCAGCTCACTATAATTAGCTAAATTAAGTAAATTTATCTCTTCTTTAAATTTCTCCAAAAATTTTGGATCATCACTCTTCCGAGCATCAAACATTAATATGTTTATGTAATCCAAGTTGTTAATTATTTGGTTAATCTCTTTACCACTCTCCGATTTTGTTTCATCATTTATTTCGGAAAGGACGTTGAAAAGGTCCTTGTTTATGGTAACTAACGAAAAACCTTTTACCGATGAGTATTTTTGATATAAACTCTTTGTGGGTAATTGTCCCACAGCCAATAGTGACAAGCACATAAATGCAAAAAACGGAATAACAAATTTGATCTTTTTCATTTCAAAAAAATTATAATTATTGATTAATTGATTTGACATTTATTCACTGTTAGGATTATGGATTATGTTGATTATTGACTTTTTCAATCTCCCGATCTAACTTTGATAGATTTTTTGCCAGCGTATGTAAAGCAGGTTCAAATTTTTGCAGATGATAAAGCTGCGATGTGCCTTTATTTAGCTTTAACGAAATATAATTTAGAGCATTGGTAGTTTGAATCATCGCCAGTTGGATTTCCTCAGGTGAGTATTTAGCTGGGGGTACGGGTTTTTCATTAGTATTGAAATAGATAATTGATAAAAACAGTAATACTATCGCCGCTATAGATGATGCGAAATAAAACAAACGTTTCTGGTGTAAGCCTTTTTCCTTTTTTAGGGAAATTTTTTCCATCAATCGCTCTTCGTGGTCAATTTCAGTTTTTTCAGCTTTTTGTCTTTCTATTAGCCAAAAAAGTGATTGAACGGATTTCAGATGATCTGCAATATCTTCTCTCTGAAAATAACTTCTCAGAATATTTTCTTCGTCAACCGTTGTTAAGGCTTCGAAATATTTATCCAATAAAATTTCAATCTCTTTTGTATTCATAGTTTTGAATGGCAATCATTTTTTCTCTAATAAACTTGCGTGCTCTTGATAAATTCACTCTTACAGTAACCGGATTCATTGAAAGGATTTCTGCAATATCATCAAACTCCAGACCTTCAACATCCCTCAAATGAAAAATAGTTCGTTGTAATTCAGGGAGTTCGTTTAGGAGCTTAAAGACTGTAACAAGTTCATCCTTGTTTTCAAAATTCTTTTGTTGAGAGGTTGAATCAGCGATGTCATGCTCTAAATTTAATTGTGTAACATGATGTTTTTTTGCCTTAATTGTATCAAGACAATGATTCCTGGTAACAATCAATGCAAAAGCCTCCAAACTTTTGAATGAGTCAATATCTTCCTTTCGTGTCCATAGTTTATGAAAAACTTCCTGAACAGCATCATCGGCATCGTCAACACTGTTAAAGAACTTTTTTGCCAACCTAAAAATTTTATCCTGTAGTGGCAATACCTGTTTGCAAAATTCTTTAGCCGTCATTTAATTTAAAAGACGATAAATCGGAAAATCTGTTTCAAAAAAATTAAAATATTATTTACTCGAATTTTAAAAGAAAGCTCAAAAAGACAGATGAAACTTAGGATTTATTTCACCTCTTTATATTCCTGACAAGGCAAAATCAATTTTATCTACAACTTAAAAACACTTACATCTTCATCAGGCAGTTCAAAAACAACATCCTGAAGGAACTTAACAGAAGTATTAATATCGTTATACATAACTTTGTCGTTTTCAATAAATTGTACTTTTTCGCGATATTTCGCAACAAATTCTTCAAGATATGGCGATGTAGTTTCTGGTCTTCTAAAATCGAGCGCCTGCGCTGCATTTAGCAATTCAATAGCAAGTATCCGTTCTAAATTTTCAAGTACTCTGTAGGCTTTGGTAGCTGCATTAGCGCCCATACTCACGTGATCCTCTTGACCTTGCGACGACTCAATAGTATCCACCGAAGCAGGGGTACATAACTGTTTGTTTTGGTTAACAATAGAAGCTGCTGTGTATTGTGGGATCATAAAGCCTGAATTAAGTCCCGAATTTGCAACCAAAAAATGTGGTAGCCCACGTTTGCCTTCAAGTAATTGATAAGTACGTCTCTCAGAAATATTACCAAGCTCAGCCATAGCAATACACAAATTATCGAGCGCTAAAGCTAATGGCTGACCATGAAAATTACCTGCAGATATAATTAGATCCTCATCAGGGAAAACTGTAGGGTTGTCGGTAACTGCATTAATCTCCATCCGGAAAACATAAGCCACATAGTCTATTGAATCTTTAGATGCACCATGTACCTGAGGTATACAACGAAAGGAGTATGGGTCTTGGATATGAGCTTTTTGGCGCTTAATAAGTTTGCTGTCTTTCAAAATATTACGAATGCGCTGTGCCGTTTTTATCTGACCTTTATGATGCCTTATTTGCTGAATCAAATGATGAAAGGGTTCTATTCTGCCATCAAATGCATCTAAAGACAAAGCTCCAATAATATCTGCCAGGCGCGACAGCTTGAATACACGCAAACAGAGATAAATACCATAAGCGCTCATAAACTGCGTGCCATTAAGCAACGCTAGTCCCTCTTTCGATTGCAGACTGATAGGTTCCCATCCCATTACATTGTTTACATAGGAAGCGGGCATCTTTTGACCCTTAAAATAAACCTCGCCCATTCCTATCAGTGGCAGACTGAGATGAGCCAAAGGAGCAAGATCGCCTGAAGCGCCAAGAGAACCTTGCTGATATACTACCGGCAACACATCGTGGTTAAAAAAATCAATCAACCGCTGAACTGTGGCAACCTGAACTCCCGAGTGACCATAGGAAAGAGCATGTGCCTTGAGAAGCAACATTAACTTTACTATTTCCTGTGGAACCTCCTCTCCCGTACCACAAGCATGAGACATAACCAGATTTTGCTGCAATTTACCCAAATCATCTTTTGAAATACGCACATTATGCAAGGCGCCAAAACCTGTATTAATACCATAAATAGGATCATCGCTGTCAGTAATCCTGCGATCGAGATAATCACGGCATTTCTGAATTTTAGTTATCGCTTCATCAGACAATTCAAGCTGATATGATTCTCGCAAAATACGAAGGATATCTTCAAAATTCAATAGTGCAGAACTAATTTTATGTATAGCCATAGCAAACAAACATTTATTTTGACAAAAATAGAGAATAAAATATCCCTTATGGATAATCAATAGAAGATGTAAGGACAATTTTTACAAAAAAAAAGAGGACCAAAGCCCTCTTTCTTTTTATCTCATTAATTTCGAATTAAGCGGTTGTAATCAACATCATAAGAATTCTACTGAATAAATACCAAGTCGAAATCACCTTCATAAAACAATAGTTCAGCTCAAAAGTACTTTCTAATAATTAAGGATAACAAAACTCAAATATTCTTAATCTTTATTGTTACAACACGATATACTGCTAAATAAACAATTGATAGAACGGTTAATATGAATAGAAACACTATGAAGTTCATTAGTTCGTACCGTATTAATAAAACGACTATAAGATTAACAATCGTCTGAGAAATAGCATATAATAGAGATACCTGGATGTGAGGCCTTTTTAATTCATTAGAGAGTAACTGGTAAAGATGCAGGCGATGTGCCTGAAAAATATTTTCGCGACGTAGGATACGGAAGAAGAGGGTAAATAAAGTATCAAGAATGTATATTGAAAAAAAGAGTATGTACTCAATGTTACCTGTTTTTAAGATCAGTGAAATTAACATCCAGACAAGTAAAAAAGCCATACTCACACTACCCACATCTCCGGCAAAAGCTTTAGCGCGCTTGCGAGCATTGAAATAACTGAAAATCAATACGGAAAGTATGAGAATTATAATAAGCTCTTTAGGAAAAAACTTTAACTTGATATTTAATATTTCAAAAAATAAGAGTGCCGATAGGCTGTAAAATGGAGTGATTGCATTAATACCATCCATAAAGTTAAAGGCGTTGATCCAGTAAATTGTTAAAAGATATACCAACAACAGCCAATACCATGACAAATTATAAATACCTATATCATAAAACATTAAGCTAATTGCTACAAAGTGTACAATTATCCTTACCTTACCCGAAAGAGGCTTGAGATCATCCATAAAGCTGATTATTGCAATTAATGACAAGCCTGCAATTGTCCATTTAAATGCAAATCCATAGAGAAAAAACCAAATTAAAGCTGCAACAGGAAAGATAATTCCTCCACCGCGAATAGTTATATTGCGGTGTGAGCTACGCACATTTGGCTTGTCCGTAATATCAAAATGGGTTGCAATCTGAAAATAAAATAAGATTACAGCAATAAGTATCAGCGAGATGAAAAAATAGAGTAGAAAAGACACAATTGGGAAATTTACATTGATTATTCCTATTTATTTAGCAAGAAAGAATCTTTAAAACATTATTTCTGAAAATCTTTAGAAAAGCTTCGCAACGTTAGCAATAGCCCATCTTTTGCAGAAATAGGAAGGTTCTTGATTTGAAGAGCTTGTTTAATCTTTTGATTTGATACTATATACGACTCGGTTAGTTTTTTCAATCTTTCCGAATTTAATGGGAGTTTTAAAATATCACCGATCTTAGTTAAACTAAGGATTATCCATTTTGGCATACTCCATACTTTTGGTTTCCTATCCAATGCTTTTGCGATAAGATTGATCAATTCATTGGTTGATATAGGCTCATCATCACCAATTTGATATACTCCCGAAGCTATCTGCTCTTTTATCAACTTCACGACTATATAACTCAAATTTTCGACCGATGTAAACGAGCGTAAATTTTGAAAGGCTCCGAGCGGCCAAGGAATGCCTTTTTTTACGATACTATATAAAAGATTTAAGTTTCCTTTATTACCAGGCCCGTGAATCATACAAGGCCTAAGGATATAAACCAGCTTGTCATCAGGAATTGGTTGTCGGTTTATATATTGCTCGGCAGCCAATTTCGATTTTCCGTATGCAGTTTTTGGATTTGGTGTTGTTTCTTCATTTAATATGCCCTCAACACTGTCGGCAACAGCTTTTACAGTACTAAAAAAAATAAATTTCTTAGCCTTTGACTGCAAGAAATAATCAAAGATTTTTTGTGTCAAATTCAGGTTTACTTCGAAATACTCTTTTTCTTCAGCCGTATTCGTAGTGTCGTGGGCCTTTCCGGCCAAATGTATAATAACATCTACAGCAGGAAGATCGCTAAGAACGTCCCATCCATACACTCTGTTCTCAGGTAGTTTACCATTCTTTGTAATATCTAATCCAAACAGTTCAAAATCCTGATGTAAAGCATCAAACAGATTCGATCCAACAAAGCCGGATGAGCCAGTAAGAAGGATTTTAGTCATATTATTTATTTTTTAACCCTGATTAATTCAGGTTCAATCCAAAACTCCATATTTCTGAAACATTTTGCAAAACAGAAATAGGAGGTTTGAAAGTATTATTGGGATTTAGTCACGATCTAACTATTTATTCAATAGATTATTGATCATTTGTCTTAATAACATTATCTAAAAAACGATCGGCAAGTATCTTATAATCGTGATTTTTTATAATCCATTCACGCCCAAGAGTTCCCATTTTTTTTCGATCTTCGGCACTCAAATTCTTTAATTTCTGTATGGCTTGACTTAATGCTTCAGGATTTTCAGCTTCACAGATTATGCCGGATCTACTTAATTCTATAATATTATTTGGAGCTTCGACAGCATATATAATAGGCTTACTTGCAAGCATATAGTCATTCAGTTTTGTCAAACTCATTCCAAAGCGATATAATGGGCTTTTTAAAGCGCCAACATAAGCAACATCAATATATTGTAAAAAACTAAATACCTGATCTTTTTCAATTTGATCTAAAAAATAAAATTTTTCCGAAACTTCTAATTTCTTTATTAAGATTTTAAGATCGGTGATAAAAGCGCCAGAACCGATAATTACAACTACTATATCATTGTCGTTTATCAGCGCTAATGCTTCAACCAAAGTATGAAGAGCATTTGAAAGACCGATTTTTCCAACATACCCTATAATAAACTTACCGTTTGCTTTAATCAATTCAAGAGTTTCAACATAATTTTGTGGTAATCCTTTTGCATTGAGTTCAGTCGATAGGTCTGCACCATTTGGGATATACAAAAACTTTTCAGGTTCCATGCCCCTGCCCACCATATAGTCTTTGGCGGACGGTAAAACAGAAATCACTTTTTCAGCATGTTTATAAGCATAATCTTCAGCGCGCTGCATAAGTACTATGAAAGGATTTTGTTTTGACACATTGCCAAGTTCGATAAGAGTTAAAGGCCATAGATCACGAACTTCAAACACAAGCTTTGCTTTGAATTTTCTGGCTAATCTATGTGCAGTATAAATGGGAAATGGATGATGAGAAGAGCAAATTACAACATCAGCATTTGAAACAGGGAGTTTCATAAAACGGCAACGTAAAGTATAAATGATAATACTTTTGATCCTGCCTATTGACGATTTTGGATTATATTCAGGTGTTGGCAACCAAATATACCTAATTCCATCAATATACTCTTCTTGAATTTTCCCCGTTTGTTCCGGTTGTTTGAAACGGGTGTGTGCAAATGAAGCTGACACAATGCAAACTTCGTGGCCTTTTTTCATCCATTCCCGGGCAAGGTAATACTGTCCGTAAACCATACCATGATAAGGTGAGCCGGCAAAATTGGAAAGAAAAATGATTTTCAAAACCTAAAAATTAATGTTTAGAATAAACCTCAAGTAATTTATCTACGATTTTATCCCAGGAAAAGTCAAGCGATGCATTAAAAGCGTTGGTTGAGAAACGTAAGTAATCAGAAAAAATCACCTTGATCTTTTCAGCAATATCCCTTGGATCATTAGGATTGATGGCATAGCCAACATGACCATCAGGGTAATGTCCATCAAACCCCTGCCCACGGGTGTATATTACCGGCAAACCCTGCGACATAGCTTCCGGATAAACAAGGCCAAATGTTTCCAACAAACTTGGCAATACCAATAGGTCAGCATCTTTGTAAATATTTCTTAATTGTTCGCGTTTTGAGATAAAACCATAAAAGATTATCTCCGTTTTGTAAGTTTGACTCTTAAAATATGAAAGTTGATCTCCATCACCAACAACTAATAACCTTATCTTAAAATCCTCATTTTTAAGAATTTCACAAGCATTTATAAGAGCTTTCAGATTTTTTCTTTTAACAACACTACCAACAAAAATGATGGTGTGCTGTTCCGTTAGTTCCTTTTTTTTATTACGGTTGTTTATCCAAAATTCATTAATTCCATTTGGTAAAACATAAGATTTTTGTTTGAGTTTTTCATAAGCTAAGTCTCCAAGTATAGCTTTCAATTGAGTTTCTCTGTATGCAGGTGATAGAAAAATAATAGCTTTTGAATTTTTCAATATACGATATCCAATTATTCTAAAAAAATAAAAATTCCCCATGAAGATGTTCATATCAGTATGACGTACGCTAACAATATAGGGCACATTCCATTTTCGGTGAGCAAAATAAGCTATCAAGCCATTTACAATTAAAGTATGAGCATGGATTAGTTTGGTTGGGTGAGCTAAAAAATGTTTTTTAAAAGCTTTCCAAATCAGGTACATTTTAACCGGCCATAAATACCTGAATAAAGTATTAAAGCAATGTGAGTAATAAATTTTCCCGAATTGCAGTTTAGCCGGTTCATTTTTATTAATATGACAGGCTTTCTCCACCGGAACGAACACCTGTTGGGCAATCCCCTTCTTATCCAATGCTACAACTAATTCGCTGTGAAGCGAGCTGGCGATAAAATAGGAATTAATGTGAGTAATGGAACCCATATATAACTATAAAACAATTATTCGCTTACTGTTTTGAATACCCTCGTAAGATCTTTTAAAAAAAAGATACAAATCCATATTAGTTCTAAAAATAATTATGCCGTTCTGTAAAAGTCTAATGCACACCTTGAATTTAATTTTTAAAAAATCAAAAAGACTTGTAAACAATGATAAAGCATCTTATTGTCAATTATTTTTCTTTTGTATTTTCCAATGCCATCTCTCTAAACTTTTTGTTTCTCTTTATCAGTTCATTGTAAGTACCCTGATCAACTATTTTTCCTTCTTCCATATAGAAAATGATATCACAATTCATAACGGTTGTGAGCCTGTGCGCTATCATTATTACAGTTCTTTCACCTTTCAGATCTTCAATAGCTTTTATGATAAGTTGTTCGGTGATATTATCGAGCGCTGAAGTAGCTTCATCCATAACCAACACCTGTGGATTGTGATAGAGGGCACGGGCAATACCTACACGCTGACGTTGACCTCCTGAAAGCCTTGTCCCTCGTTCGCCTACGATAGCATCCAATCCTTTTGGCAAAGACTCAACAAGCTCACGTAGCTGCGAAAGATCAACTGCCTTTTGAATTTTTTCTTCATCTATCTCTTTATCAGAAAGTCCAAATCCAATATTACGGCGCATCGTATCATCTGAAAGATATATGAATTGTGGGATATAACCAATATTATATTGCCAGGCTGATATGTTTTCAAAAACATCCTTACCATCAACTTCAATTTTTCCTTGCTGTGGCTCTAATAATCCCAATAAGACATCAGCAATAGTGGTTTTTCCAGCGCCGGAAGGGCCAACAAAAGCAACAGCTTTCCCTTTAGGTATTTCGAGTGTTACTCCACGTAAAGCCTGCTCGGTACTGTTAGGGTATTGATAATGCAAATTACTAATTTGTATGGAATCTTGCAGTTCAATGATTTTTGTTTGGCTACGGTCTTTATGAAACTTTTTCTGAGCGCTTTGTAAAGCCATAAGATCATCATGAACAGGATTTACAGATGCAATATTATAACGAACTTCAGTGCTTTGCTGTGTAATAAGAAAAAGTGCGGGCATTAGTTTCACTATAGCGGCGCCAAACAGCGCAATAATGGGAATAATATCTGCTATTGGCCTCCCCTGAATATGCATTACTAACGCTATTAACAAAATGCCTATAACAGCGAACGTTTCGACAATAGGTTTAGGCATTTGTACTATAATAGCTCTTTTTCGCTGCAGCAAACTGGATTCATATGCCACTACCCGGTAAGCTTCGATAAAGTTTTTCTCACGATTGAGCACACGAGCATCTTTAATACCACCAAAAGCCTGGCGGGCTGTTTTTATCATTTCCTCCCTGTACTTTAACGCTTGATTTCCAAAATATTTAACACGCTTTTGTGTTGCAGCAAGAAAAATTAAAGAGGAGCCTCCAAGAATAAGAATTACAAAAAAGGTGATCAATGGCTCTATAATGAAAAGAAATATTACTAAAGAAAGAGCCAGCATAGACTCTTTCAATATTATTAGCGTAGGATTAAGCACCTGATTAATCAGATTATCTACCTCACCTGTTGTGTTCCGTAAAAGTTCGGAACTATTGCGCGTAAGATAAAATGTGTATGGAGCCTGCATATAGGCTGTCATAATCCTTAAACTTAAAGTGTATCTACGATTGTAGGTAAATCTGGATTCAATGAATTTAAAAAGTAAAAGATAGGTGCTTTTTACTAAGAAAATCCCGATAAGCGCTATTGCACCAAAAATCAACATTGAACGTGCATCTGTAATCCCTAATTGGTAAAAAATCCATCCAAAACGTTTATTTTCCAATACCATACTTGGGTTGGCAACTATTGCTATAAAAGCAGGTATAATACCAACACCAATAACTTCAAGGAAAATTGAGCCTAACATCATCACAAAAATTGCAACAATCTTAAACTTATCTGAACGCGAAAACAGCTTTCTAAGCTTTTGATATTCAACAGGAATAAAACTTTTCATTATTTATTCACTTTCTTTTAGTGCAAATTTAAAAATTCAAAGATTTGCCTTTTATTTCAAACTGTTATCAATTTCACTTATTGCTAATATTTTTGAATTTTGATTTTACTTGGACTTACCTATCTTTAGCTTTAAATATTACAGCACAGCCCCGTCAGTTACAGAATCATTTTAACCAACTATCTTAATAATCCGACTTTTAGAGTAAATAATAATCAATTATTTCAGCATTTCCCAGCAAAACCAACAGCTTAATAATCGTTCATTATTTTTAAACAAAAAACAACCCTCATAAAGTCGGATCGACAATCATTAAGGTCAACAAAAATAATTATTTTAAAATGTAAAAAATGAATTACCAGTCATTCATATCAACAAGCTCATAAAAATTTAATCCGATTAAATCAGTAATAAATCAATTGAAATTATCCTATTCATTTATTTTTGCCTTTTATTTAATCAAATGAGAGTATTTAAATTTGGCGGAGCTTCGGTAAACAACGCTGATGCAGTAAAAAATGTAGCTGATATTATCACTCGGTTCAGTAACGAAGAGTTAGTTTTAGTTTTTTCGGCAATGGGAAAAACCACCAATGCGCTGGAAAAGGTAACACATGCCGCTTTTTATAACTTACCTGAACTGACGGAGAGAATAGATGAGGTTGAAAATTTCCATTTCAATATTGCAGATGCCCTATTTGACAGTGACCATTTACAAATAAATAATGAGCTAAAAAATATTTTTGATAGTCTTAAACAGGTTGCAAGTAAACCTGAATACGCCTACGACGAGTTTTATGACCGCATTGTATCCTTTGGCGAAATCCTTTCGACGACAATTATCAGTCGGTTTCTTAACGAGAGGGGAATAATGAATGTAATTATTCCTGCGCAAGAGATGATTATTACCGGAGACCGCTTCAGGGATGCAGCGCTGGATTGGGCAATGACTGAAAAACTTATCAAAAAAAGAGTTTTAGATGTTTTCCATGATCAAAATTGTAATAAAATAATCACACAAGGCTTTATTGGTTCTACGATTGATGGAAAACCAACAACACTTGATCGCGAAGGGTCGGATTTTACCGCATCCGTTATTGCTTATTGCCTCGATGCCGATGAAGTAATTGTTTGGAAAGATGTAGATGGTCTGCTAAATTGTGATCCCGATCATTTTGCTAATCCTCTCAAAATTGACCACATATCGTATCATGAAGTTGTCGAGTTAACCTTTTTTGGCGCCAAAATCCTTCATCCAAAAACCATTAAGCCACTTCAAAACAAATCAATTCCGTTGAGGGTAAAATCTTTTTTTAATCCAACAGCGAATGGAACATTAGTTAGTGATCAAGCCTCTTCAGACCTATCAATTCCATTTCTGATTAAAAAAAATGATCAAGCATTGATATCCTTTTTCTCAAAAGATTTTTCATTTATCGCAGAAGATAAACTATCAAAGATTTTCTGGAGATTAAACCAACTCAATATCAAGATTAACCTAATGCAAAACTCAGCTATCAGTTTTTCAATTGTAGTAAACGACCCCGGCAAAAAGCTAAAATCACTCTCCAATAGTCTGGCTAATGATTTTGATATTCTTTATAATCGTGGATTGGAACTGCTCACTATCCGCAACTTTACTGATCAACTCATAAAACAATATCTGACAGACAAAGAAATACTGCTGGAACAACGCAGTCGGAAAACAATACAGGTAGCTTACACTCAAACTTAAAATCATATTGCCGAAGAGCTTAAAAATATGTTATTATACTTTTGCCAGATCAATCATTGTTTTATGAAACCGATTAATCGCTTAATAAACGCTGTTTTAAAAAATCAACAAATTGTAAAACTTTTTCCGTGATTATTTCCTTGTTGATACTTACAGGCGGCCTTGTCTTATTAATCAAAGGCGCTGATTGGCTTGTAAACGGAGCATCAGCGCTTGCAAAAAAATACAATGTCTCCGATTTGGTAATCGGGCTAACAGTTGTCGCTTTTGGAACGTCGGCCCCAGAGATGGTAATAAACGTTTTTGCATCAGCTCAAAACCATCAGGATATCGTATTTGGAAATGTTATCGGAAGCAATCTATTCAACCTTTTTGCCATACTTGGAATCTCAGGTATAATATTCCCATTAACGGTTCAAAACAA
>JAAYWF010000095.1 GCA_012516825.1 Lentimicrobium sp.
AATTTTTAGGGAGTCTCAATGTAGAAAACAGGATACTTTTTCTGTCTTACGCCATATTTGCTTAACGGGCTAAGCTAAGTATAGGCAAGCATTTCAAAGCAATCAACATTCAATAAACAACAATGCTTATTTTATGTGAGATGCTTCAAGTTAGCGCTAGCTGCTAGTTTGGCTTTTCGCAATCCGCCTTAAAAAAACTGTTATCTTATTTTGTGTATATTCTTATTTCAACTCTGCGTTCATCCTCTATCACAACATCCGAAGCAAAAACATCTCCAAAATTTTGAAAGAAGATCTTATCTTTTGCGATCCATGGAATAATCATTTCTGATATGTAATTCAGGCGCCGATTGGTGATTTCTTTGTTTATGATTTTATCGCCCGAACTATCGGTATATCCTGAAAGCGTTACATTTGTAATGATTTTGTTCCTGTACAATTCTTTAATCTGTTGTAAAATTTTTTCCTCTTCAATTGGTTTTATTTTTCCCCTTAAGTAATAGGCTACAAGGAGTGTAGTATCTGTTGTTACAGTGAGAGGTTCATCTTTTTCATCCTGCTTTGCAAGAATTATTGTATCCTTAACGGGTATAATTTGTTCCTCAAGGCTTAACACACGAGATTTAAGCAGACTTATAGTGTCGTGTAATGATTGGAAGCCAGCTTCTTTTGGTTGGTCAACAATTTCTTTTTGTTGGACGACAATTTCTTTTACAGGTTGCACTTCCTTTATCTCTTTTTCTATGTAAACAGTATCTCTTATTTGAGGTAGAAGCTGAAGATTATGCAGCTGATCCCTAAGAAATTGAATTGTATCATTTTTTGCCTGGAACATTTGCAGGGTTAACAGATCGGTTTGCTGGATGCTAAAGGGGGCTACCTGTTTTGGCTCTCCAGTCACCTGAGCTTG
The DNA here is from genome assembly GCA_012516825.1 of Lentimicrobium sp. Lineage (GTDB taxonomy): Bacteria > Bacteroidota > Bacteroidia > Bacteroidales > 4484-276 > RZYY01. The sequence goes on from JAAYWF010000095.1 coordinate 911, forward strand.
CTGCGACGTTTTGGCGGCTGATGATTTCATTTGGCTCAGCTGATCCTGTAATAGTTGTATTTGATCATCCTTAGTTTTTATTAGTTGCTGGGTAGAATGGTTGGGTTGTTGGTTGACTAACGGCTGTACCTTTGCCGGCTCTCTGCTTATTTGTGTTTGCTGAGGCATTCTTTGAGATGCATTTTGCAATGAATTCACTTGATTCTGCAGATTGTTAATTTGTTCATCTTTAGTCCTCAGAAGCTGCAGGATAAGTTGATCGTTTTGCTGGTTTTCCGCCACTGATGATCCTGTCTTTTCTCGTATCACATAAACAGTGTCTGCCTTAGTGATACCTTTGCTTTGCAGCTCATTAACCTGTTTGCGCAACGACAGGATTGTGTCATCTTTTGACTTCAGCAAGCGGATAGTTTCATGATCTGCTTGTATGCTGTCCCCTTGGAATTGGGTTACAATTTCTTTTGCAATATAAACTGTATCAGCCTTCAGGTCAGTATATTTTTTAAGTTCATTTACCTGATTTCGCAACATAGTAATCGTGTCATTTTTTTTCTGCACCAGTTGCTTAAAATCAGGTTCTTTTTGCAAACTATCCGCTTTCCGGAATACTTGTTGCTTTTCCCTGGTAATACTAGTATCCGGTATTCCTGCAAGTTGTTTTTGAAGCTCAAACACCTGATGACGAAGTGGTTGAACAGAGTCAGTAATCCACTTGAGCAGGCTCTTAACTTCATGTTGATATACACTGTCAGAAGATAGTATGATCATTTCTTTGGCAGGGTACAAATCACTTTTCGGCTCTGCTTCAACGACAGTCGTTGTATCAACTATGTCCAAAGGAACTTCACCGATATAAGTAGTAGAATCACTATAGGGAATAGAATTGTCAACATATAAACCTACGTAGGTCGGTGTTTGCACTCTGCATGAAAATAGGGTAAGTGCAATAGCGCTAACAATTACAAACCCTCTTATTTTTTTATTCCCATCCATAGGTTAAGTTCTAAAGCCAATCCGGCGGTTAATATGACTGATAAATTATCAAAACCCTGACTCCCTTCTTCTCCTAAAATAAGCGCTCCTGCGTTGAAACGTATTACTTCAAACACCCTGAAACCAAGACCGGTATAAATGGGTAGATTTACGCCTGGAGTTAGGTATTCAATGCCGTTGTTGTCAACAACGGGTTTTAATAACACCCCGGCAGAAAAACCAAAAGAATCGAACACTCGCGATCGTGAGGTAAGTTGGCTTTTGTTGTTAAAAGGTAAAGTTAATCCTACTCCCGGGGTAAAATTAATGTTGTGTACCGATGTATTATTTATGCTTGCCGTTTTGTCCCATGCATACATTCCAATATTTACAGGAAGGGTAAAAGGTTCTTTGTCTGTTTCAACAGATTTGACATTTACTTGTCTGTGTTGTTGAACTAATTGGCTATTTATAAAGGGTTTGAGTTCCGAGTTGATTAAAGCTACAAGATGCTCTACTTTATCGGCAACAACTTTATTTGTAATATCATCCCTTTCCATTCGGTTAGTTCGCTTAAAGAATCTGTTAAATCTAAAGTCGCTCTGTTTTTTTAATTCTTCCAATACTAAAGAAGAAGGCGCTTGTATGGGGATGAAATTTTTTGACTCAAAATGCTTTAGCGATTCGTTGATAAGTTGATTTAATTTATTGTAAACATCTTTTGGCTTGCTCACCACAACATTCATCCCGTCAAAATAGATATTGTTCATCAAAAGAAACCG
>JAAYWF010000096.1 GCA_012516825.1 Lentimicrobium sp.
AGATGTCTTCCGCGAGCTTACTTACAATTAATCTCTTCAACAGTATAATCATCATTAAAATATAAAAAATAGTATTAAGATATGAGGCAAATTTGGATCATCACTAAAAGGGAATTGCAGTCCTTCTTTGACTCGCTCACAGCCTATATCATGCTGATTGCCTTTCTTGGATTTAGCGGGTTATTTACTTGGCTCTACGGTTCCGACATCTTTTTTACTAAGCAGGCAAGCCTGCAGACTTTCTTTGGCGTTTCTTACTGGACGTTGTTCTTTTTTATCCCGGCGCTCACCATGCGTCAGTTTGCTGAGGAGAACAAAACAGGAACTATTGAACTGCTCCTTACCCGTCCGGTAACCGACTGGCAGGTTATTTTCGGGAAATTCTTAGCAACCCTATTACTCATTGCTATTGCACTCGTGTTTACATTGCCTTATTACATCACCGTTGCAAAGTTGGGTAATATTGATCATGGCGCTACGATAATGGGGTATATTGGCCTGCTGTTTATTAGTGCGACTTATATCAGCATAGGTCTTTTTGCAAGTAGTATTTCCAATAATCAGATCGTTGGTTTTCTGTTAGCGCTTGCGATTGGGATACTCTTTCATTTTGTATTTGGCTTTCTATCAATGGCTTCGAGTGGCTTTGTCAGCGAGGTGCTCTATTTCCTGAGCCTTGGCGCTCATTTCGAATCTATCTCGCGCGGGGTGGTGGATAGTAAGGATATTATCTACTTTATCTCAATAATCTTTTTGAGCTTTGTTGGTACAGAGGCTATATTGCAAAAAAATAGAACTTAAGAAAGGAGGAAATTAAGTATGAAAATGAAAAAATCTATACTGTCGCAACTGCTGCTTATTATAGTTGTGCTAATCTTGATCAATGTACTTTCTACACGTTTTTTCGTCCGTCTCGATTTTACCGGAGACAAGATTTACACGTTAAGCAAAGCTACAAAGGACATTTTACATTCGCTCAACGAGCCTGTAACAGTTACGGCCTATTTTACCCGTGGTTCTCAGCCTGAAATAGAAAAGGCGCGAAAGGACTTTCAGGATTTGTTGATTGAATATTCCAACATTTCCAAAGGGATGGTGAATTATGAGTTCCTCAATCCGAATGAAGACCAACAGTTGGAACAAGAGGTCATGCAGTCGGGTATTCAGCCGTTAGTTTTGAATGTAAGGGAGAAGGATCAGGTGAAGCAGCAAAGGGTTTATCTGGGGGCAAAGATTGTAATGGGCGAACGCACTGAAATAATCCCTGTTGTACAACCTGGCGCAGCTATGGAGTACACGTTATCATCGTCAATAAAAAAGCTTTCGCTGATCAATAAATCTCAAATTGGCTGGATACAAGGTCATGGCGAACCCTCGATACATGCGATGCAACAGGCAGTGCAGCAGTTAAGTGTACTTTATGACCTGACGCCGGTGAGGCTTGAAGATGAGTCTGTTGACTTACATAAATACCTTACTCTCGCTATAGTGGCGCCAACAGATTCGTTTTCTGATTATGAATTGCAAAGATTGGATGAGTATTTGGCTGATGGCGGACGTTTGTTTATCGCACATAATCATGTAACTGTTGATCTACAGACTATGCAGGGCAACGTCAATACGGGTAATCTTAGCAGTTGGTTGGCCGAAAAAGGGCTTACCATTGACAATACCTTTGCTGTGGATAGGAGCGCCGGCACCGTAGGTGTGAGGCAGCAGGCAGGTTTTATGACCTTCACCCGTCAGATACCTTTTCCTTACTGGCCCGCTATCCGAAATTTTCCTGAGATGCCCATTACAAAAGGACTTAATGAGGTAACGTTTCAATTTGCAAGCCCTATAAATTTTATTGGCGCTGCAGATACATCACTTAGGTTTACATCAATTTTAAAGACTTCTGAAAGTTCAGGAACCTTGTCGGCGCCTTTATTTATCAATCTTGAAAAACAGTGGACAGAAAGAGATTTTCCCCTTTCCGGATTAACACTTGGAGCTATCTTGCAAGGACCTATTGCTGGGAGAGGTTTTGCAAAAATGGTGTTGATCACCGATGGCGATTTTGCCGTAAACGGTGAAGGACAAGAGGCGCAACAAAGGCCGCCTGACAATGTAAGCCTGATGGTAAACTCCATTGATTGGCTTTCAGATGATACCGGCCTGATTGATCTACGTACTAAAGAGGTTACTTCAAGGCCGTTGAAAGAATTGGAAGATGGAAAGAGGACATTTGTTAAATGGCTCAACTTCCTCTTACCAATTGCTTTTGTACTGGTAGTGGGTGTTGTTAGAGTAGAGATCAGAAGAAGAAAACGTATAAAGAGAATGGAGGAAGGTTATGTTTAAAAAACTGAATATAAAAGTATTAGTCATTATTTTAGTAATATTGGCGGCAATTTATGCAATTAGCGAGTTTACCGGAAATAAGGAACGCTCGTTCAGCAGGATCTTAGTAGCTGTTGACACTGCTTCGGTAAGTGAAATACATATTCAAATTCCGTCTGATAATGCTGATATTAAACTTGTTCGCAATGCATTAGCCGATTGGAGTGTGGAGGCTAATGGGAATCGCTATGGCGCTGATTATGGCGTGGTGAAATCTATCCTATCACAGTTTCAGGAGATGAAGCCCGAACGAATTGCAGCAACATCAAAAGAGTACTGGAGTGATTTTGATATCACCGATTCATTAGCTATTCGTGTAACATTGAGCAGCGGTAAGAAAAATGTTGCCGATATTTATTTCGGAAAATTTTCTTACACCCAACCGCCGCAAGGTCAGATGCAGATGCAGCAGCAGGGAAAAATGACCACTTTCGTACGTAGCGCCAAAGATGATAGGGTATATGCGGTAGAAGGATTTTTGCGGATGAACTATCAGAAAGATGTAAACTCGTATCGAAACAAGAATTTGGTTAGCGTCAACAGGGATGATATTGCAAGGTTGAGTTTTAATTATCCTGATTATAGTTTTAATGTTGAAAAGGTGGATGACCGTTGGATGATTAATGGTCAGCCTGCCGACTCGCTGAAGACTTTACGTTATCTGAGCAGAATACAGCGGCTTACCAGCGTCAATTTCGTTTCGCAGGATACGCCAAAAACCAGCGATGAGGTTTACAAAATTACGGTTGAAGGAAATAATTTTTCGCCGGTGGAACTTAGGGCTATATCTACTCCTGATACTACCATTAGTTACATCATAATATCGTCAGCTAATCCTGAAGGTCAATTTGATGGAACTAAATCGCAACTTTTTAAGCTGACCTTTGTGGATGAAACAGAATTTTTACCGGATCAGCCGGAATAGATATTATTGAAAAAAAAACGAAACCGGAGGGCTAATGAAGTTGCTTTCCGGTTTTTTTTTGCCTCAAGATCAGGTTGGCGGTAGGCAGACCAAAGGTTATTGGTCAATTTGGGATTCGGAGTTATAAGTTGGATGAATAGATTGCTTTAATTTTTTCAACGATCACTTCAGCCATTTTCTGCGCCGATTCGTGCGACCAGCCTGCAATATGCGGCGACAGAACCACATTATCAGCTTCAATAAGATATTTAAAAGCGTTCGGGATATTTTGATTTTCAATGTTTTCGAAAGAATAATTCTCATACTCCAAAACATCCAAAGCGGCGCCCTTTATCTTACCTGATTTCAAATGTTTTACCAACGCTTCGGTGTTCACTACCTTTCCTCTGGCGGTGTTGATAAGGTAAATTGGTTTTTGGAAGCTATCAATAAATTTCTCGTCAACCATATATTCGGTTTCGGGAGTTAAAGGAACATGCAGGCTTACGATGTCAGCATATTTAAAAAGCTCTTCGAGTTCGGCCTCTTTTACATATTGGTCGGCGTATCCGAATTTATATTTATCATAAGCGATCACCTTTGCTCCAAATCCGCTCAATCGTTTGGCAAAGGCGCTGCCCATATTTCCATAGCCAATGATCCCTATCGTTTTACCTTCTATTTCTATTCCTGTGTTTCCTTTTCTTATCCAAAGTCCTTGTCGAACTTCCTTATCTGCTTTTGCAAGGTTGTTCAGCAGCATTAGCAACAGCCCGAGTGTATGTTCGCCTACTGCGCTTCGGTTGCCTTCAGGAGCATTGATGCACCTAATCCCCTTAGATTCGGCAAAGCTGACATCAATATTTTCCATGCCCGAGCCTACCCGGCCAATAAATTTCAGATTTTCAGCCTTTTGTAGAAACGACTTATCAATCTTGATTTTACTGCGTATGATAACGCCTTCGTAATTGTGAATTACCGATTCATAATCTGATCTGGCAAAATGTTCGAAATAGTCGCACTGAAAACCCAGAGCGGTAAGTTCTTCACTTAGCAGCGGGTGTGCATTATCAATAAAGAGGACTTTGGGATTCGACATAAAAAAGAGGTTAAAAAGAGTGATCTGCTTCGGTTGTAATTGGGCTTTTCTGTTTTATCTCATGAATGATGTAATTCGCAGCATTAATCTTAAATTTATCGCTGGCGCGCATTATCAGTTCGAGGTCGGAGGGGTATTTTGCCTCTTTGCTACCAAGAAGCTCCCGTGTTTCAGGAGCTAATGCGTTGATATCTCCTTTAAACTTTGCGGAACGGCTGAGGAATCGGCTTTCGCCGGAAATAGCCTGTTCGCCGATGGTTTTACCGGTAGCAGCCTCAGATATAATTACATTTCCACCGATAAAAATCGCCTTTTTCTTTACTGTTTCGGTTACATAGCAGGCAATATTTTTAAGTTTAGGATATTCAATTTTCCGGCCAAGGCTATCGTAAACAAAGTTGGCGTTGTCGTCTAACTTGTAAGCTATTCCATCTTGTACCTGGGCTGTTTCAACATAATATGAGTCGTTGGTGTTTTCCGGAATGATTTTCACGTCATAAATATCTATCGAGATGATGTAATCAAATGGCTGTTTCTTTGTCTTCTTGTTTCGGAATTTATAAGTTGTCGTATTTAAAGAGGAGAGGTCAAGATAGGTGATCTCATCAATTACGGCGGGAGGCAGATAGCCTTTGAAGCGGTTATTTACCCGATAAAATATCTCAACAGGCCTTGCCTTCTTGAAATTCGACAGAAGCTCGTTGCTGGTTTTGTATCCGGGGGTGAGCTCCTGGACTTTTAAAAGATGATGGTACGCTTTTTCGATCTCCTTTGGATCATTGTTTTCTAAATGCCTCTCGGCTTTAGCCCAATGATATTGCGTTGCCTTGATGCGTGCCTGATTAGTATAATCTGAGTAATCTTCGATTTTGTATTGCATCAAATTTATTGCAGTGTCGGGCAAAGTTGATATTTTTTGCTGACGGGTTTCAATTTTTTGATAAATCCCAAAGATCTCGTACCACACATCTGGTTCTCCTGATAGCTTAAGATGCTCGATGGTTGATAGATCTTTTTTGACGGCTTCGTTCATTATCTGGTCAATTTTTTCGATGGTTTTGATGCTGAATGTTTGTTTTGTTACTTGCTTTGTAAGTAAATCAATAGCTTCATCGTAGCGGTTTTGCTTGATTAAAGTGTTTGTGCCTGAGCACGACACAAGGACGACAAGTATTACTAAACTAATTATCTTGTTCATGGCATTTAGAATAATTATTTATTAAACGAGAATTATGGAAATATCTTTAGTTATCTAATCTGAAATCAATTAAAAACGTAATTTCGAGGCCTGATTTTTTATTTAATAAATTAAGGCATATCTAAACAATTTTAGTACCAAAACTATTTAAATGAAATGTGGACGTACCTTGCCAGACTGATTTTGAGAAGGAGGAACTGGAACCTTGGCGTTATTCTTATCCTTACAATATTCATGGCTTACAAAGCGCGACAGATCGGTCTCTCGTATGAGATGACCCAAATGTTGCCTGCCTCCGATACCACAAGAGTATATTATGAGAAGTTTAAGCAAATCTTTGGAGAAGATGGAAGTGTAATTTTTATCGGCATTGATGATGAAAACATTAAAAATCTGGATGAGTTTAACGATTGGTATGATCTCACAAGTGAGATTCAAAATATATCGGGAGTCGAAGGTGTGCTCTCGGTTACCCGGTTGTTCAATTTGATAAAAAACGATTCGCTTTACCGGTTCGATATCAAGCCGGTAATTCAGCGTAAACCTCGCACACAAGCTGAGTTGGACAGCTTATTAAATATTGCTTACGGTCTTCCATTTTACGAAGGTCTGCTCTATAATAAAGAGACGAATTTTACAATGATGGCCGTAACGCTCGACAAGGAGGTGTTAAATACCAAACAACGTGTCGGTATGATTTACGCTATAAAAGATGCAGGCGAGCGTTTTTCTGAGAAGCATAATACTCCGATACATTTTTCTGGTTTGCCCTATATCCGGACTATTACCGCAAAAAAAATTGAGAGTGAGCTATTGTTCTTTGTCGGCATATCATTATTGATTGCATCCACCATTTTGATGATCTTTTTCCGTAATTGGAAAATGGTAGCTACCACCATGTTGATAGTTATCATTAATGTGATCTGGCTGATGGGATTTATAGTCCTGTTCGGGTATAAGATTACGGCGGTAATAGGTATTCTGCCGCCGCTACTAATTGTAATAGTGGTGGAGAATTCAATTTTCCTGCTCAACAAATATCATTACGAGATACTACGTCATGGCAATAAGATTAAAGCTCTGACGCGTGTGGTTATGTATATCGGAAATGCCAACTTACTCACCAATGCGACGACTGCAACCGGATTTGCCGCTTTTATCGTAACAGGTAATCAGGTTCTTATTGAGTTTGGAACAGTAGCTTCAGTTAGTATATTGTCAGCCTATCTGATGACACTTTTCCTGATCCCGATACTATTCAGCTTTTTACCACCGCCATCTGTTAATCATACCGTGCATTTGGAGCAAGGCCTTGTAAGAAGGATCGTAGAAAGGGTGGTATCAATAGTACAGTGCCACCGCAGGGTGATCTATATTGTTACAATGTTAATTGTGTTGGCTGGCATTTATGGTATCACTTTACTTAAAACAACCGGAAATATTGTGGATGATATTCCTAAAAAAGATAGACTGTACCGTGATCTTGTGTTTTTTGAGAAGAACATTAAAGGGGTGATGCCTTTAGAGTTTTCTATTGATACAAAGAAAAAAAGGGGAGTTATGCAATTGGCTACTCTCCAAAAAATTGACCAGTTGCAACATGTGTTCGAGGATTATCCCGAGTTGTCCAAAGCGCTCTCAGTAGTGGAGGTGGTGAAATTTGCAAAACAGGCCTTTTATGGCGGTAACCCTGAAAGATATGACCTGCCAAATAATCAGGAGAGAAATTTTATTTTTAGATATGTGCCCGATATGAAAACCGATCAGCGAACAATTATAAACTCGTTTGTTGATACCAGCCTTCAGTTGGCGAGGGTTACCGTGCAGATGGCCAACATTGGAACTAAAGATATACAGCGGATAAAAGATGACTTAACGCCACGTATTGATAGCATCTTTCCATCAGAACAATATAGAGTGGATATGACAGGTACCAGCGTTGTTTTTCTTAAAGGAACGAACTATCTTATCAGCAATTTGATCTGGAGTCTTTTTCTGGCTATGATTGTTATCACGATATTGATGTCGTTGCTCTTTTCTTCATTTCGTATGATTATGATATCAATGGTTCCTAACCTTATACCACAAATAATGACAGCAGCCATGATGGGCTATCTTGCCATCTCTGTAAAGCCATCAACTATACTGATCTTTAGTATTTCACTTGGGATTTCGGTGGATAATGCCATTCATTTTCTGTCGCGCTACCGTCTGCACTTACGCCTGAACAAATGGGAGATAAAAACTTCGGTAATCAATGCGTTGAGAGAAACAGGTTTTAGTATGATCTATTCGTCATCGGTACTCTTTTTTGGCTTCATCATCTTTACCACATCGTCGTTTGGGGGTACGGAGGCGTTAGGGTACCTTATTGCCTTTACGATGCTCGTAGCGCTACTTTGCAACCTATTTGTCCTGCCTTCGTTACTGCTTTCTCTTGATAAGAAAATCACAACGCGCAATTTTTCTGAACCCTATCTCGAAATATTTGATGAAGAGATTGACATCGAATTGGATGACCTAAAAGTTGAAATAGCCGATGTTAGTGAGTTGAAAAAAGAAATTTAACCATTTATAAAAATATTAATTATGAAAGGAATAATATTAGCGGGAGGCGCCGGCACAAGGCTTCATCCTATTACCATGGCAATAAGTAAACAATTAATGCCAATCTATGATAAACCGATGGTTTATTATCCGTTATCAATACTTATGATGGCACA
>JAAYWF010000097.1 GCA_012516825.1 Lentimicrobium sp.
AAATTATCGTAATAAATCTGCAAAGTTTTTTAATGAGTTACGATTAACAAGAACAATGATGCTTGCGCTTAACCGCATTTCTAATTGCTTTGTTAAAAAAAAGAGGCCGCTTCATTTTTCAAGCAGCCTCTCTTTTGTCTATATAATATATTTGACTAATTACATTTCAATACTTGAGTTATCTCATAGTTTGCATTTTCAACAAACTGACCATACTTTGCATTATTGTAGGCTTCGCAGGCTTTTTCGTTGTTGTTGGCACCTTTAAATGCGTTTCCCATTTCGAAATAAAATTTGGCTTTGTTGTCTTTGCTTTCACCTTCTGACAAGTCAACTCCGGTTTGTGCTGCTTCGATAGCCATATTCCAGTTTTTCAGACCGTTGTACGAGAGTGCAAGATAATAATATGTATCTGGATCATCGGCCTTGAAATCATTGGAGGTGGTAAAACATTTAATGGCATCATTCCACTTTTGAGATTTTAGGTATCCTGCCCCTTCGGATTGCAGGAGGCGCTTAGCTGTCGAATTTATACGTTCTGCAAAAGCCTCATCATTTTCAGCTATTGACCTCTCCCTTGAGGTTTTGAATGCAGCAACCATTTCATCACTTTTTCCTTGTTTTTGGTAAGTTAATGCTTGCCCCCAATACGGCTTTGAATAAAGTGGGTCAAGTTCGATAGCTTCTGAGTATGCACCCAAAGCTTCGTCAAATTTGCCATCCTTAAAAAGATCGTTACCTCTGGCAAAATGGATCTTGGGGATTAAATCTTTTGATTTGTCAACCATATCTTGCTCGCCATACTCCTCACCATATTTAATGGCATTTTGCAGTTCAATTATTGCTTTTTCGTTGTTTTTTTCTTTATAATCTTGAATTCCAATCTGATAATATAAAGTTGGGATTTGCTTTTTGGCGGCAGCCATTAACTCTTGCCCCTCTTCGCCTAAAGTGGTTGCAATTTCGAGTGCTGTCTTATACTTTTGAATAGCCAATGGAAAGTCTTCCGATTGAAGAGCCTGATTGCCCTGATTAAATTCTTCAATAGCAGCGTTAATGTCTTGAGCATTAGCATATATTCCAAAAAACAAAAACGCAAGTAATACAATGTTTCTCATGAGTTTTAAAATTATTAATTAATTATTGAATTGTTTTTTTCGCCGCAAAGATAAAAGCTTTATAAAAAAATATAGGTTATTTAGTTACTTGATATTTAAGATTTAACAAAAATTAGTGTTTTTTAGGTAAAATTAAAGTGCATTATCTTTAGTCAACATTTATTTTTCTTATTATTTCACAAGTTTTCTTACTCATTTTAATTTTTCCAACCAAGCCTCCACCTCTCGCAAACTCAATGCCGTTATTTGAAGATTATTTTTTTTTCGGTAGCTATTTAGGGTTTGATGTATCTGTGTGGCTTTGGATTCTTTTAAAACTTGAGGGCTTGAGTATCCGGCACGAATAATATGATTGATCCATACTTCCGGAATGCCGGCGGCTAAAAATTCTGAATGTTCACTACTTATTTTCTTTTTTTCAGGTCGCATGTGAGGAAATAGAAGTACATCTTGAATGGAGTTTGAGTTAGTCATGATCATTGCCAGGCGGTCAATACCAACTCCAAGTCCGGCAGTGGGTGGCATACCATATTCCAATGCGCGAAGGAAATCTTCGTCTAATAACATACTTTCTTGGTCGCCACGTTTTCCTAATTCCAACTGGTCTTCAAAACGCTTGCGCTGGTCAATAGGATCATTCAATTCGGAGAATGAATTGCAGAGTTCTTTTCCGTTTACAATGGCTTCAAAACGCTCTACCAATCCATCTTTTGTTCGGTGTTTTTTTGCCAATGGCGACATCTCTATCGGATAGTCTGTAATAAAAGTAGGTTGAATGAGATTAGGTTCACAGGTTTCGCCGAAAATTTCATCAATTATTTTTCCTTTTCCCATCGAAGGGTCAAGTTTTATATTGAGCTTTGCAGCCACCTCCACTAAATCATCTTCATCCATTGCAGAGATGTCAAAACCAGTAAAATGGCTGATAGCTTCATACATGGTATATCTTTTCCAGGGTCTTTTAAAATCAATTATATGTTCGCCTACTTTTACTTTTGTAGTTCCGTGCAGGTCAATAGCAACCTTTTCGATCATTTCTTCCACTAGGTTCATCATCCATTCATAATCCTTATAAGCAACATAAAGCTCGATTTGTGTAAACTCCGGATTATGAAAACGGCTCATCCCTTCGTTGCGGAAATCTTTGGAAAACTCATACACCCCATCAAACCCACCTACAATAAGGCGTTTCAGGTAAAGCTCATTTGCGATACGTAAGTAAAGGGTCATGTCGAGGGTGTTGTGAAAAGTGGTAAACGGCCTGGCAGCAGCGCCTCCGTATAAAGGCTGAAGGATCGGGGTTTCCACTTCAAGATATCCTCGTGCATCAAGGAAATTACGAATAGAATCAACCATTTTTGTCCTTAGCCTAAATGTCTCTTTAACATCAGGATTTACTATCAGATCAACATAGCGCATGCGATAACGCAAATCAGGATCGGTGAAGGCATCCCACACTTTATCATCTTTTTCTTTAACTATTGGTAACGGGCGCAGCGATTTGGCAAGAAGCTTTAACTCAGTTACATGAATAGTGGTTTCGCCCATCTGTGTCGTAAAAACATAACCTTTTACCCCAATGATGTCACCAATATCAAGTAACCTCTTGAAAACCGTATTGTAAAAGGTCTTATCTTCACCAGGGCAAATATCATCACGTTTTATATAACATTGGATGCGGCCGCTTTGATCCTGAAGCTCTATAAAAGAGGCAGCCCCCATAATCCGCCGACTCATTATTCGACCGGCAATGCTTACTTCATTAAAGGTTTTCTTATCAGGCCAATTTTCGTGTATTTCCAAGGTGTTGACATTGACTTCAAACTCATCCGCCGGATATGGATTGATACCCAAATTGATAAGTTCCTGCAACGACTGCCTTCTGATAATCTCTTGTTCTGAAAGTATTTGAGCCATATTAATTTTATAAAATAATGGGCAACAAAGATATGGTTAATAATAAATTTGTCGGTAAAAATGATGATTTGCTAAATTAATCGTCAACATGTTTTGTAAGATACTCAAATGTTTTAATTCATGAATAGCTATCATATTATAATCAGATCAAAGACATTTTAAACAGAAGGACACCATTTAATTTCCAATTATGTAAATAAGGTTTTTAGTCCTTAAATCATTAATTCCTACAAATGCTTAAATCATTACTTTTGCCAAAACTTATTTTAAAATGAATAATCATTCCATTCGTAAGCCTGAATGGTTGAAAATAAAGATACCTGCCGGTAAGGAGTATGTACAGGTAAAAGATATTGTAAACCGGCATAAGCTGCATACCATTTGTACGAGCGGTCTTTGTCCTAACATTGCAGATTGTTGGGGTCGTGGTACGGCTACTTTTATGATTCTTGGAGATATATGCACACGATCCTGTAAATTTTGTGCAACGAAAACTGGAGTGCCTGCTCCCTTAGATCCTGCTGAGCCTCTCAATGTAGCTAAATCCATAAAATTGATGAGGCTTAAGCACTGCGTGATTACTTCTGTAGATCGTGATGATTTGCCCGATTGCGGAGCTACACATTGGGCTGAAACCATTAGACAAGTGAAAAAGCTTAATCCTGAAACTACACTCGAAGTGCTGATTCCTGACTTTTTAGGGAAAAGTCATCTCATCCAGACTATCATAGATACCGGTGTTGAAGTAATTTCTCATAATCTGGAAACTGTTCGGAGGCTGACGCCTAAAATCCGTAGCGCTGCTAAATATGATCGAAGCCTTGAGGTAATAAAGCAGATGGCAAATTCAGGTTTAGTAGCAAAATCAGGAATTATGGTGGGATTGGGTGAAACGAATGATGAAGTTTTGCAAACAATGGACGATCTTTTGGCTGTAGGATGTAGCGTGATGACCATCGGCCAGTACCTTCAACCCACTAAAAGACACTTGCCGGTAGCCGAATATGTTCATCCTGAGCAGTTTGAAAAATGGAAAGAAGCTGGGTTGCGAAAAGGATTTCGCTTTGTGGAAAGCTACCCGCTGGTTCGTTCAAGCTATCGTGCTGAAAGACATGTTATAAAAGATAAAACTGTTTAAATTTAATTTGGTGGCAGAGTTCGTTCCAACAACATTTATTGATCTTGGCCTTATTGATTATGTCAAGGCATGGGCTTTTCAGGAAGATATTTTCAATCGCAACCTAAAGGCAAAAGTTACCGGAACCTCAACGAGCAACTATTTGATATTTTGTGAGCATAATCATGTTTATACGCTTGGTAAGAGCGGAATAGAGAGCAATCTTCTGGTAAACAATCGCCAGTTGAAGGAGCTTGGCGTTTCATTTTATAAAACCAATCGCGGCGGCGATATTACTTATCATGGTCCTGGCCAGATTGTGGGGTATCCTCTGCTCGATTTAGAACAATTTGGATTAGGCGTAAAAAGTTATATCCATCTACTTGAAGAGGGTATTATTTTGTCGTTAAGGCATTTTGGACTGACGGGTGAGCGTATGGATGGCGCTACCGGCGTTTGGCTTGATGTTCAAGATCCGCCAAAAGTCAGAAAAATTTGCGCTATCGGGGTCAAGGCTAGCCGTCATTTAACGATGCACGGCTTTGCTCTTAACGTAAATACCGACCTTAGTTTTTTTAAGTTGATAAATCCTTGTGGTTTTACTGATAAAGCCGTTACTTCGTTAGAAAAAGAACTTGGTGTAAAACAGGATTACTCATTGGTAAATCAAGTAGTAAAAAAATCTTTGGCAGAGGTTTTTGGATTCCTTTTTTGATTAATGTTTTGTAGAACAGGTAATGGAATGGTCATAAAAATTTCTTTATCTAGTTATTGATTAAATCAAAGTGGTAAACTAACATCAACTTTCTTTATATTTACAATTGGATAAATATTGAAAATCAATCGCTTGATGCTCTCCAAAAAAATTGCGAAAGCTTAATGAATGTTACCAAATATGCATCGCTTGGCAAATTACAGAGGCCTTTTTGAAGTTGTTGGACAATTGAAAGAAGTAGTATGTGATACACATTTATTATTTTTGAAAAAATTTAATAGTAAAAAATTATAATTTTATGGTAACGCCACAGATCCTTGTAATCTATCCTCAGGTAAATGACACAAAGATTGGTATTTTTAAAAATTCAAGCTGGATTTTTTTCAAAACCATTAAGTTTAGAAGACCAGATGATGAGAATGTTTTCAAATCGGTACTTGAACAAGAGTCCCGACGTAAAGAACAGATAATTAACGAATTGAGAGATAATGATATCAACATATACGACATTTCTGTAATTATGGCAAGAGGTGGACTTGTGAAGCCAATTAAATCGGGAATTTATGAGATCAATGAGGCTCTGAAAGAGGATTTAAGAAAGAGTTGTTACATGCACGAAACCAACCTTGGTGGCTTAATCGCTGATCATATTGCAAGTTTGATACCTAATTCAAAAGCCTATATGGCCGATCCCGTTTCGGTGGACGAGCTTGATGATCTAGCAAGGGTTAGCGGTCATCCCATGTTTCAGCGTAAATCATTATTTCATGCTCTCAATCACAAATTTGCCGGACGAAGTTATGCAAAGTCCATCAACCGTAACTATGAGGATCTCAATCTTGTGATTGCTCACGTTGGAGAAGGTGGCATATCTATAGGAGCACACAAAAAAGGACGCGTAATAGATGTGAATCAGGCTTATGATGGTGATGGACCATTTGCATTGACACGATCAGGTGAAATTGCCTATGGCGACCTTATCGAGATTTGTTTCTCCGGAAAGTATGAAAAGAATCAATTACGACAAATATTAGTCGAAAATGGTGGATTGAAAGCACATTTAGGTACTACCAATATTAATTTAGTTGAGGAGTTAATAAAAAATGGTAACCTTAAAGCCGATATTGTTCTCAGGGCAATGGCATATCAGGTTGCCAAACATATTGGAGCCATGTTTGTTGTAATTGATCAGGATGTTGATGCCATATTACTTTCAGGAAATATTTTTCAATCCAAATGTTTTACTGATGAGGTTAAAAAACGTATCTTAAAATTAGGTCATGTAGTTATCTCTCCATTTGTTTCCGATATGGATGCATTAGCCGACAACGCTATGATGATTCTTAAGGAAGAGGTTCAGGTATTACATTACGAATAAGTGAAATATTATGATGACACACTGGTTAGAAGAAGCGGAAAGGGATGAAGCCCGAAGAAAGCAGAGAAGCTCTCAGGAAAGTGCAAAAATACAGGATAAAATATTTAGGATCCAACAAAACTATGAAGCGAACCGCGTGAAGTACGATAATTTTATTCAAATAATGCATGAGCTATTTGAACGTGCCAATGCGCTACCACCTGCAAAACGCGAACCATGGAAAATTATTGATTTTAAGCCGAGGGAATCAAGACTTAATAACTATCTATATCAGGCTTCTACTAATAAAATGTACGACAAGACAGTATTTGTTAAAAGTTTCCCTTTTATCAAAAACCGGCATTATAAGCATGTTCATGAGGTACGTTTTGCAATTTCTAAGGATATGGGTATGGTCGAAATTGAGGTAAAGGATGACTATCTGGCTAAGGTAAGGTTGCATTCGGATGACGGTAAAGACGCCGATTTAATTATAGACGATGGTTTGAAAAGGGTCAATATTGTTTTTAGATATGAGATTGATAAATTAGATAAAGAGCTCTCTTTAAAGATTTTAGATTTCCTTGCCTTTAAATCTGATTTTAAATCTTTACCTTTTGGCGAAGAACATTTCAAATATAGCAAAAGAGGATGATTTTATGTAAAGCCGAAATCAAAAGCAAAAATGGTAATCTTATAGTTGCATGAGTTGCCGGTTCAAAGGGCTTTGAAAATAAAAAAATGTAATACTGTGAATCAGTAAGTTGAAAGATGAAAAAACAGAAATCTTTTAGCTATTAAGTTCGATCAGCGTTATTTCCGGTAAAATACCAACACGTCCTGGGTAGCCTATTGTTCCAAGTCCACGATTTACATAAAGATACTGAATATTGCCATTGTCCGACTTTTTTGAATATAGCCCTGCCCAATATTTATAAACATATTGTGCCGGACTCCATTTAATGACTTTTGATTCAACTCCAAATTGAAATCCGTGCGTATGACCTGATAGTGTTAAGTCAATATCAGTGTAATTGGAGCTGATAACTTTTTCCCAGTAGGATGGGTCATGTGAAAGCAAAATTTTAAAATCAGCTTTTTCCACTCCTTTGATTGCTTTTTCTATGTCGCCATATTGAGGAAATCGTGCTATTGCTCCCCAGTTTTCCACTCCAATAATTGTTATTTTTCCCCCTTCGCGCTCAATAGTTGCGTAGTTATTTTTAAGTAACTTCCACCCAATATTTCGATAAAAATCAAAAAGATCCGTTAGGTTATTCTCTTTATCTTTTGGTGTAGGCCAACGTTTATAATCACCGTAATCATGATTACCTAATATTGCAAAAACCCCATAGTCAGCTCTGAGTTTCGAAAGGCTTTTTTTAAATTTATAGGCCTCGTCAGTTTTGTAATTGACAAGATCACCAGTGAAAAATATCACGTGAGGGTTCATTTTATTAATGCTATCAATAGCATTATCAAGGTCTTTTTTTTCATACCAGCTTCCTAAATGTAGGTCTGAAATTTGCACTATTCTGAACCCTTTAAAGCCATTGGGTAGGTTGGGAAAGCGAATGGAATGATGATGAATTTTAAAATCGTACACCCATTTTATCATACCGACAATCAGGCCGGAAAAGAGTAATCCACCACTTACAAGTCCAATTTGACGGAGGAACAAGTTACGGCTGATCGGTGTACCTGAAAGTTTCTCTTTCGTCTTTTTATGTTTTAGATTGACCAATAATTTACCCCCTCTTATCAAATCAGTAAGAATTAAAGACATAATCGGTAAAAGCTTTGCTGCATAAGCGCTAAAAATGAAACCCTTGATCAAAATGCTTGCTTTTTCATCTGCTATCATTTCAAATTTGAGTACCTGTGAAACAATCAGTATAGATAGCATTATTAAAGGGCTCCAATACAAAAAAGCCAACACTGATCTAACTACAAGCTTTTGTCTTTTTCTCCAGGTTTTGAAAGAGTTCCATAGATAGAGATCGGTGATAAAGAGTAAAACTAAAAATGGAAAACGGTTGATCTCTTTCGGAAAAAGTTTTAGAATAGTGATATAGGTAATAATGATAACGAGGATAAATCCAATAATTTTTAATAATTTTTTCATCTACCACACAAAATGATAATGCACTTTGTTAAACATAATATAGTCTGATTTGTTGCAAAGAAAAGAATTTGAGAAAAAGTGGTAAAAATTTGTGGGTGATAAATCTTTTTGTATTTTTGCACCCCCAAAATAATTCAACTTAAGTTATTTGATATTTTGGAGAGGTGGGTGAGTGGCTGAAACCAACAGTTTGCTAAACTGTCGTA
>JAAYWF010000098.1 GCA_012516825.1 Lentimicrobium sp.
AAATGAAGTCTTTAAAATTATCTCTATGGTTAACATTAATTATTATGATCAGTTTTTCGTGTGCCTGTCCTGATCGGCCTGACAACGGCGAAGACCAACGCGCAGGTATTATCCCGCAAGATGTGGAGTTTGAGGCGCTGCCTGACCTTGATATGGAGGTCAAGCTTGCTGAGTTTGCTGAGTTTGAACTTACTAGCAACTTAGATCACCTCACAGTTGATGAACGTGCAATATTGCCGATACTTTTTGAGGCAGCTTCAATAATGGAAAATATCTTTTGGAAACAGGCAATAGGGAACAAAGAGGATTTCCTAAACAGGATAAAAGATGAAAAGGCGAGAATGTTTGCCCAAATTCATTATGGCCCGTGGGATAGGATGAATAATAACGAGCCTTTTCTTACAAATATCGGCCTAAAACCCGAAGGTGCAAACTTTTACCCCGACGATATGACCAAGGAGGAGTTCGAAAATTTTACCGATCCCGATAAAACAAGTCAATATACGCTTATTCGAAGAGATGAAGATGGTAATTTAAAGGTACTGTGGTATCATGAAGCCTATAGAGTGCAAATTGAAAAGGCAGTTGATTTGTTAAGAAAAGCGGCGGAAATATCCGAAAATGACGGTTTTAAAAATTACCTTAATTTAAGAGCAGAGGCCTTACTAACCGATGATTATAAGGCCAGCGACATGGCATGGATGGATATGAAAAATTCCAATATAGATTTTATCGTCGGGCCAATCGAAAATTACGAAGATCAAATGTTTGGCTGTAAAGCTGCCTTTGAGTCTTTTATATTGATCAAAGACCCCGATTGGAGTAGTCGTTTACAGCGTTTTGCCGCCCTACTTCCTTCACTCCAGACGATGATCCCGACCAACGAAAAATACCTGAAGGATGCGCCCGGTTCCGATTCCGACCTTAACGTGTATGATGCCATATTTTATGCCGGTGATTGTAATGCAGGTAGTAAAACGATCGCAATTAATCTTCCTAATGATCCGGAGGTGCACGTAGCAAAAGGAACACGCAAGTTACAACTAAAAAATTCGATGAAAGCAAAATTTGATAAGATATTGATACCGATCGCTAAGATATTAATAGACCCCGTGCAGCAAAAGCATGTAACGTTTGATGCCTTTTTTGCAAATACCATGTTCCACGAAGTAGCCCACGGAATGGGGGTAAAGAACACCGTTACCGGTAAAGGAAGCGTTCGTGAAGCGCTAAAAGAGACATATACCTCCATTGAGGAGGGTAAAGCCGATATAATGGGGCTGTGGCTTGTTTCAAGATTAAGGGAAATGGGTGAGATATCCGATGGCGAGCTGATGGACAACCTTGTAACTTTTTCGGCAGGCCTGTTCCGTTCAAGTCGTTTCGGAACGGCAAGCGCTCATGGAAAGGCTAACATGATGAGATTTAACTTTTTTGAAGAACATGGCGCTTTTACCCGAAACGATCAAGGCTTTTATACTGTAAATATGGAAGAGATGTTGGAAGCAATGAATATCCTTGTTGACAAAATTATGACTATTCAAGGCGAAGGGGATTATGAAGCTGCAAAGGCATGGATTGAGGCCGACGGCAATGTGAGCGAGAGCCTGGAATACGACTTGAATCGCCTGAATGATTATGGAATACCTGTGGATATCTATTTTAAACAAGGCCCTGATGTGGCGGGGATTAAATAGAACTTCAGTTCACCGTTTGGCAACGTGATATTCACGGTGAAAAAACTGGATCATTATAACTTTGTTTGGGGCTAAATCAGGTTTTCCGTTTCTTTTGTTTTGCAGCCGGAAACAGGACATTGTTTAAAATCAATCTATAGCCGGGCGAGTTGGGATGTAGATTGAGGTCTGTCGGCGGGTTGCCTACAAGGTGCCGGTAATCTTCAGGGTCGTGTCCACCGTAAAAAGTAAAGGTGCCATGACCGTATTCGCCGTGTATGTAACGTGCCTCATTGGCGGCCTTGTACTCACCCATTATAAGTACGTTGGGTTTTATGGTGTTCATGTTGAAAGCGGTGGTTTGACCCATAAATCCTTTTATTACCTGCATATGATTCTGGCAAAGCATTGTTGGCACAGGATCCCACTTGGCCGAAAAATCAAATAGCGTAAAAAAGTCATTCTTTTCGTTGATCGTGCGCGGACGAGTTTCAGTAACATCAATATCGGATATCTCGTAAATGTTAGGATTGGTAACAAGTGTAAAGTTGGTAAATGCAAGCGTGTTATCGAAATTAAGCTTCGACTGGGCATTAGGGTCCATCGGATCGCCGTCGAACATTGATTCAACGATATCAACGCCATCGGCAGCTAAGGCGATATCGAAACTGTCGGGCGCCGAACACATAGCAAACATATAACCGCCGCCTGCCACAAAATCTCGAATCTTTTTTGCAACTGCAAGCTTCATCTGCGATACCTTGGAATATCCGAGTAACCTTGCCATCTCTTCATTCACCCTTACATCTTCCTGATACCATGCAGCATTACGAAACGATCTCCAGAATTTACCATATTGCCCGGTAAAATCCTCATGATGCAAGTGTAGCCAGTCGTACATAGGAAGTACGCCCTCCATCACCTCTAAATCATAAACAACGTCGTAAGGAATTTCGGCATAAGTGAGCGCCAATGTAACTGCATCGTCCCACGGAAGCTTATGCTTTGGCGAGTAAACAGCAATCTTAGGGGCTTTGTGCAATTTAATCTCATCCATATTCTCTTCCGGATCGGAAATCTCGCGAATAATTTGTGCAGCCTGGATATCGGCAATAATCTCAAAACTAACACCTCTGACCTTTAATTCGCGCTCTACCTGCTCATAATAACGGCACATAAAACTACCCCCACGATAGTTGAGCAGCCAGCTTACTTCCACCTCACGCTCTAAAGTCCAATAGGCAATACCATAAGCTTTTAAATGGTTTTTTTGACTATTGTCCATGGGGATTAAAAGATAGGCCGCATGGCTTAAAAGAAAAGAAAAGAGAAATGTTATAGTGAATATTAATTTTCTCATAGACAAATTTTGATGATGTTTTGAATAATAATGGGTTTCAGCTTTTTTTATTGCTCCAATGATAATACAATTTTAAGCCTGTTGTCGTGTAAACTTCACTTTAAATTAAATAAGCTCTGGTTGAGTTGTTTAACCTTATTAAACCCTATTTATTAATAACTTAAATAGCTTGCTAAAATCTTAGTTTACGACCATGCCAATTCTTTTTTATTCAATTTTTGCTTATTCCTGAAAATCTTTAAATGGCTAATTCAGGATTATGATTTGTCTTTCAATCCCGATACTCTCATCAGCCAACGCATTAGTCATTAGTTCCTATTTTCAAGTGGTCAGATTGGGTTTGAACTATCACTTTCGGTATTAAGGTTTTCATCTTCTTCGATTTGAAGAGTTTCACTTTCTGTTGGTTTGTTTTTACGGAATATCTTACCTTGAAAAATGATTAAAATGAAAACGCCGATAGTGATGGATGAATCAGCAATATTGAATACCGGCCTAAAAAATATAAAATCGTCGCCGCCCACTATAGGTACCCATGCAGGGTACTCGCTTTGAATAATAGGGAAGTAAAGCATATCAACCACTTTTCCGTGGAGGAAGGAGCCATAACCGCCTTCCGGAGGAAAAAGCTTTGCAACTGTAGTATATGATGAGTTGCTAAAGATCAATCCGTAAAATGCGCTGTCGAGCATATTGCCGATAGCTCCTGCCAGAATAAGTGATATGCTGACGATCAGCGCTTTATGATATTTTTTGCGGATAATTTCGCGGAGATAAAAAAAGATAATGGTTATGGCCGCTATCCGAAAGAGGCTTAGCGCCAATTTTCCGAATATTCCGCCAAAGGAGAGGCCAAAGGCCATTCCTTCATTTTCGGTAAAATGGATGATGAACCAGTTGCCAAGGATGTTGATCTCCTCTCCCAAGGTCATGTTCGTTTTAATCCCGAACTTTAAAACCTGGTCAGCAATCAGTATAAGCGTTATTATAAGGAGTGATTTTTTCCACACGGCAACGTAATGGTTTTAAAATAATAAAAGTGGTTATCCCTATTTTTGCATAAGGATTCCGTAAAAAGTTCTGAGATGCCTCAGTACCATGGTGGTATGAGCTTTATTTGCGGGTCTGATATTGTTTTAGCTTGGCCTCCATGCTCAATGTGGCGTGGGGTACGCTTTTAAGCCTCTCTTTAGCAATTAACTTACCTGTTACCCGACAAATTCCGTAAGTACCGTTTTCAATGCGGATAAGCGCATTCTCCAAGTTTGTTATAAACTTTTGCTGACGAACGGCTAACCGGCTGTTCTCCTCCTTCGAAAGCACATTATAGCCCTCTTCTAATACTTTAAAGGTTGGGGAGGTATCGTTGGTGTCGTTTTCGTTAACATTGCTATATGCTTCTGTCAGCAAGGCCAGATCGGCACGAGCCTTTTCAAGCTTCTCAAGAATAATCTGACGAAACTCCTCTAATTCTTCTTTGTTGTACCTTGTCTTGACAACTTCGGGAGCATTGCTGTCCATACTTTGATTTGCCATAGTTCTCTGTTTTAATAATTAATACTCCTTTTATTTTTCCCTGTTTGATTAAGCCTTTTCAACCAATACCCTTATTTTGATATCCTCGCCCAGTTCTACTTCAACGCTTTGGTTGTTATTTATGTTTTCAACAAGGTTGAGCGAAAGTGCAAGTGTTTCGGAGCAAATATAGTTGAAATTCTTTTTGATAGCCGATGCTATTATATCTTTATTTTCAATTTTCAGATGGATCTTATCAGTTACTTCAAAATCCTTCTCTTTTCTTAAGTTTTGTATTCTGTTTACCAGGTCGCGGGCGATGCCTTCATCTCTGAGATCGTCGGTGAGTGTAATGTCGAGAGCCACTGTAAGATTACCCTCTGAGGCTACAAGCCAACCGGGGATATCTTGAGTTATGATCTCTACGTCGGATAGCGTAACTTCAATATTTTCGCCATCAATGCTAAACCTGCAAATGCCCTCTTTTTCCAGATCATTGATTTGTGCAGTGGTGAATCCGGTAAGAATAGCGGCTAATTGCTTCATCTGTTTACCATATTTAGGCCCGAGTGTTTTGAAGTTGGGTTTTAATTTTTTGGTCAACATTCCGGAATCATCGCTCATAAATTCAAGCGATTTAACATTTACTTCGCTCAGTATCAGTTTTTCGACAGCTACAATCTGTTCTTTAAAGTGTGGGTCGAGCGCCGGTATCATAATTTTATTCAAGGGCTGGCGCACTTTAATTTTTGTACTTTTCCTCAACGACAGCACCATTGAGGTGATCTGTTGCGCCAACTCCATCTTCTCTTCCAACTCTTTATTTATAAACGACTTATCGGGTTTTACCATATCCATCAAGTGCACTGAATCCACATCGTATCTTTTGGTAACGCTGTTGAGGTCGAGGAATAGCTTTTCGGAGAAGAAGGGAGCTATCGGCGAAATCATCACTGCAATAGATTCAAGGCACTTGTAAAGGGTTTGATAAGCTGTTATCTTGTCGGTTGACATCTCTCCTTTCCAGAAACGCCGCCTTGAGAGGCGCACGTACCAGTTGCTAAGCTTATAATCTACAAAATGAGCTATTGCGCGCCCTGCTTTTGTTGGTTCGTAGTCATCGTAAGCCTCATCCACTATTGTGATAAGTGTGTTGAGCTCCGATAAAATCCAGCGATCGAGTTCCGTACGCTCTTCGAGTGGCACCTCTTGCTGGTTGTAGCGGAAATTATCAATATTTGCATAAAGCGCAAAGAAGGCGTAGGTGTTGTATAGTGTCCCGAAAAACTTACGCTGAACCTCTATGATGCCGTCAGTATCAAATTTAAGGTTGTCCCATGGCTGTGCGTTTGTGATCATGTACCACCGTGTGGCGTCGGCTCCAAATTTTTTAATGGTCTCGAAAGGATCTACAGCATTGCCAAGGCGCTTCGACATCTTATTGCCATTTTTATCGAGAACCAAGCCATTGGAAACACAGGTTTTGAAAGCTACGGAGTCGAAAACCATTGTTGCTATGGCATGCAGAGTAAAAAACCAGCCGCGCGTTTGGTCAACGCCTTCAGCAATAAAATCGGCAGGGAAATAGTCGGCAAGGTGATCGCCTTTTTCGAAAGGATAATGAAACTGAGCATAAGGCATTGCGCCCGAATCGAACCAGACATCAATCAGGTCGAGTTCGCGATACATCTTCTCTCCCTTATCCGAAACGAGTATTATCTCATCAATATAGGGTCGGTGGAGATCAAATTTGGAGTAATTCTCCTCCGAATTATCATCTGATATATATTCTGCAAGCGGGTTATTTGTCATAAATCCTGCTTCAACAGCGCGTTCAATCTCCTCTTTTAGTTGCGCTACCGAGCCGATACACTTCTGTTCTTTCCGGTCTTCGGTAATCCATATCGGCAGGCCTACACCCCAAAACCGTGATCTGGAGAGGTTCCAGTCAACAAGGTTCTCTAACCAGTTGCCAAACCTGCCAATACCGGTAGATTTAGGTTTCCAGTTGATGGTGTTGTTCAGCTCTATCATCCTCTCTTTAAAAGCAGTTGTTTTGATAAACCACGAGTCCAACGGGTAATAGAGTACCGGCTTATCTGTTCGCCAGCAATGGGGATAATTATGTACGTATTTCTCTATTTTGAAGGCTTTATTGTCTAACTTTAGCATTACTGAGAGGTCAACGTCAAGTATTGGCGTTTCAGGCGTAGCTTCCAGGTCGTAGTCATTCTTTACATATCGGCCTGCATATTCACTGTAGAGGCTTACGTCCACGAATTTTTTCACAAACTCGTTGTCGAGGTCTTCAATCCTGAAAAAGCGGCCTTTCAGGTCAACCATCGGGCGCTTGCTTCCATTTTTGTCGATAAGTATCAGTGGCGCTATATTCGAGGAACGTGCAACACGGTCGTCGTCGGCGCCAAAAGTAGGCGCAATATGCACTACGCCGGTACCATCTTCAGTAGTAACAAAATCGCCTAATATCACCCTAAAGGCATCGCCATCGGGTTTTATCCATGGCATAAGCTGCTCGTAGCGGACTCCCTCAAGCAGGGCTCCGTCAAATTCGTCCAATATCCGGTAGGGGATAAGCTTATCGCCAATTTTGTAATCTTCCAACGGCAGGTCGGCAGCCTTTTCGTTGAAGTAGCTATTTAGTAAGTCTTTAGCCAAAATCACGGTTATCTCTTTGCCGGTATATTGGTTAAAACTTTGCACTTTCAGATATCTGATTTTCGATCCTACTGCCAGTGCGGTGTTTGACGGCAGTGTCCAAGGGGTGGTAGTCCAGGCAAGTATAGAAACCTGATCGGTTTTGTTGCTAAAGAGGAATTTTGATTTCTCGTTTCTGATAACGCTAAAGAGGGCAGTTACGGATGTATCTTTTACGTCGCGGTAGCAGCCCGGCTGGTTAAGCTCATGTGCGCTAAGGCCTGATCCTGCTGCCGGCGAATAGGGCTGAATGGTGTATCCCTTGTAGAGCAACCCTTTTTCGTAAAGTTTCGAAAGCAGATGCCATACACTCTCTATATATTTGTTTTCGAAGGTGATATAGGGATCGTCAAGGTCAACCCAGTAGCCCATTTTTATTGTAAGCTCGTCCCATAAATCCTTGTATTTCATCACCTCGGTACGGCAGGCGCGGTTGTACTCTTCAACACTGATGCTTTTTCCAATATCCTCTTTGGTGATCCCCAAAGTTTTTTCAACGGCAATCTCGATAGGCAGACCGTGTGTGTCCCATCCTGCCTTGCGTGCAACGTAGTATCCCTTCAAGGTTTTATAACGACAGAAGATATCTTTTATAGTACGGGAGATCATGTGATGTATCCCCGGTATTCCGTTTGCTGAGGGAGGGCCTTCGTAAAAAACAAAACTTTCAGAGCCTTCGCGGTTCTTTAAACTTTTATGAAAAATATCATGCTCCTTCCAATAGGCAAGGATTTCCTGATCAATACGGATTAGGTTTAAATTGTCGTATTCTTTGTATTTGGAAACCATTGAATAATCTGTTAGGCCTTTTAAAAATTGGGCGCAAAATTAATAAAAATCTGTTGGGTGAGCGCTTTCTTTTATCCTCTTTAATGTATCGTTTACTTTTCTTTTAATGATAACGCTTCCGCAAAGTGATCACTGAGAAGCATATTTGTGAGTATTGCTCGCGTAGCTTCCGGCCCAACTTCGTTGATGATCTCTTTTATCAATCGCTCTTTTTCTTCAGGCAGATCGTTACTTTTAATTATTTTAAGCAGATTTTTATATTGCGAGCCCTTCAGTTCATCATTCAGGGCATCGAGGATCACTTGGATATCCAACATGCCGCGTGTGGCCGATCTCTTCTGTGGAAGGCCTGTAAGTTCAATTTCATTGATTGAGGCCTCTATTATCTCTTTCCCGAGCCTTTTGCACCCCTCCTGATAGGTGTTGTGGCCGGTAGCATCGCGAAGCGACCAACTGCTGAACTCGTAATCAAGACGCCCGATCTCTTTTACTTTTTGACTATCCTCTCCAAAAATAGAGGCTAAAATGATCATTGTATGGGCTTTCCAAGCTTTTAAATCGAAGTTTTTATCTTCGAGCTTTGCAATTTGTTGCCTCAGCAGAGCTATTTGTTGATCTTTCATGCTTAATTAGGTTCGAAGGTGTATATTTTAGTTTAAGATTTATCGGTTCAAAAAGTCCATCAAAGATACAAAGGACTTTTTAATAAGCATGGCGCAACACTCTATCCCGCTAAGGGTAAGCGATCGGCAAAAGGGGTATCAAAGTTTCGGAGATTTGCACGGAGTTTCACAGAGTTTTTGTTTCCTCTGTGTTACTTTTTTTCTTCCACTTATTAAACGCTCCTGCTTTTGTCATTTCGGTGCGGGCGATCTTTCCACATACATCTTTCTTTACTGATGCTTCGTACCTGACGGCGCGGCTTTACCTTTTCCGGCCTCTTTTTTATCTTAAACTACTCTAAAAAGCCTTTGCAGGTGAGTATCGTTAAGTTTGTCGTTTAGAGTATGCAACAGTGGTTGGAAATTAATAACCCCGCCAACGGTTGACGGGGTTATAATTGAAATTCGCGCATTGGTCAAAGCAAGCTAATCGCCTATCTTTTTCCACGAGTTATACACTTTTTTACTTCCGTATGCAACGCTAAGGGTAAGCAGAATAACCACCCCTGAGCTAATTGGAGCGCCGCCGCCAGGGGGTTGATTCCCCGTTTGGCCATGATTTCCGGGAGGCGGTGGCGGATCTTGTGCCATAAGCCCGCTGCCGGCCAAAGCAAAAACAAAGGTAACGATTAAGGTTAAGATGTACTTTTTCATAGTGGTATGTTGTTTAAGTTTAATTATTGACTAATTGATTACCAAATAAATACTTTACGACTTGTAATGGATTTGCCGGTAAGCGCCTTTACGATGTACAAGCCTGTAGGCGCATTTATTGTAAAAGTATGTTGTGAGCCGGCGCCAACCCGGTCTTGATAAATCTGCCGGCCGGTTATGTTATAAACCGAAACTAACGTTTCGCTATCTGTATTATTATTCAGATAAATGCTGTTGCCGTAGCTATAGATTTGTATGTCGGCATTCTCCTCTAAATTTTCTATGCCGTAGGTTACGGTGAAATGTAATAAAAAGCGTTCTGAAATATCGGACTTGTTGGCGCTAAACGAATACTCAGGCGTGAGCAAGAGATCGTGTACTTTGCCTGTGATCTTATCTTCGAGTTTAATTGCCGAATAGGTTGAGGAGGCGAAATTAGCAGTTAAAGTATATGTTCCATCTACGCCGGCGATAAATGATACCGGAATGGTCAATGTTTCGTCTTGTATGCTGAGGTATCGGATAGAGAATTTTTTGTCTTCTATCGGGGAGTAGATACTGGGGGCGGTAGGAACAAAGCTGAACCATTTTTCGGCGCTGCCAACCGATACATTATGGCCAAACTCAAGCAGCAACTCATCGGAGCCATATCCTTGCGGCGCATTTACGCAGAGGCGGAACTCATAATTATTGCCCGATTTAAGCCATGCCTGACTGCTGTGTACACGGGCGCTGTCATTTATTAAGAAAGAACCATTACTCGCGGCGCTCACAAAGAATCCCTGCATGGGCGCTATATAACGGTTAGCGCCATTAGTGCCCGCATCGCCTGCATTTGCATCACTATAAACGCCGTAGTTGCCCGATGCATCATTCCAGATATAGTGCTTAACGCCTTCGGATGCATTATAACCAACCAAATTACTTTTATCTATCGCATTATTATTACCCTTCCAGTCAATAGATGAGGGATAGGGATTGCCTGCCAGATTTGAGCCATAATAGCTTGTCGCGCCGGTTACTGTTAAACCGAGCGTTTGAGCGCCATCATTTAACGTTCCGGTAAAGGTTTTAGTAGCGCCTGTTTCCTCATAAGCTACTAAATATCCTTTGCAGGGAATGAAATGTGTAATATTGTTTGCGCTAACTTTTTGGTTAAGCCAGGTTTGTGTTGGTTCATTCCAGGCGTAAAAGTCGTAGCCGGTACTTGTGGGTATCCAATCACCTGCGATAGCTTGATTGCTTACCGGCGAAGATATTAGATGCCATGCATAAGATGCGCCGGAGATATAACGCTCAACGGTTGTTGTGCCTTGAACCTCGTAATTCCAATTAAGGTCTTGATCATAAATTCCGATAAACGACCCGGCGCCGGTAGCATCGGACCGAATAAGGAAATCTCCTTTTATCCATAACCTCTTCTGTTGATTTACGGTTTCAGGAATTGTTACTCTACCAGTAGGGGCAATTGTGAAATTGTTGCATGTGTAAATATCATCAACCGTTACAAAGCCTTCAATTGTAACATTCGTATTCTCGCCGGCCATGCCGTTGCTCCAGTTAGAGCCGTCTGACCAGTTGCCGGTACCGGTGTAGGTAGAGGCTGCAGCGCCTATTGTTACCCAAATCTCATTTGAATTTTCGCTGGTGCCGGCATCGTTGCTTGCCCTTACCACATAGGAATATTTTGTAGATGAATTAAGGCCGGTAATTTGTTTACTTGTGCTTCCAGTAACTGTAAATGGCGATCCTGCTACCGGAATGAGTGTGTAGCCACCTTGCGAAATTACAAGATCTTCAAGGAAAAAACGTCCTTTACTTGCCTGTGCGCCTTCAAACTTCATTGTGGAACTTGCAGTTCCACCTGTTAAGTTAAATGAAAAATCACTAAATGTATAAGTGTCGTCATTATTTAAACCTGTAACAGTTTGAACCAAATTACTATTCAAATAGATTTTCATTTCAGTAGCATCACCATTCCATGCCATTGCCTTAAAGGCAACTGTAAAGTCGCCTGAGTAAGCAGAGAGATCAATGTTAGGTGTTTCAAGGTATCCTAATTTCGATGAAGTTCCCATTTTTGCAGTGCCTCCTGCCTGATAGACCATGGAGCCAGCCCAGCCTGGTGTTTGGGTGTAATCATTTAAATTACCGGAAATATCCGTTGAATGAGCACCGCCATTAGGAGTACCTAAACTAAACCCATTAAAATTTTCAGATAAAACATTTGTAGGAGCGTTACCCGTTTTTGTATAAACATCCAACTGATATCCTGTTGCTCCTGCCACTGCATTCCAGTTTGCAGTAAAACCGGTGGAGCCAACAGTGGTGGCGGCGGTGGCTACAGGAGCGGCGGGAATTCCATAAGTAGTTGTTGCATCATCCTGCGGCACAACACCATCGGTTTTGTAATCAATATCATCACCGCTGTTGGTGTAGGGGTAAATCTTAAAGTAATAGGTGGTATTTTCATTTAAACCGGTAAATGAAGCTACTTGTACTCCGTAAGAAATATTTTTTACAAGCGGAGCATTTGCTTCCGGTGTACCATCAACGGGAGCTACAATGTTGTCATAGCCAACGCTACTTCCTTTAATCAGGTATCCGGAGGGGAGCTGGGTACCCGTTGCATCACCCCATGCCACATTAATAACAGAGTATGTAGGATCGCCGGTAGTTGCTGTAAAGTCGGTAACATGGTTGCTTGGCTCGGGGTTAATTACGGCAGATTCAAATTTATACAGTAATAATTTTTGTTGATTTGAAGTATAGCAGGCAAACCGGGGGTAACTTGCATTGTATTGAAGCATTCGGGTGTTTATAGCAAGGTTAGTAAAAGTAAAAACACCCGATGCGTAAGTAATTGTCCATCTTTCGTTATTTGCCGTTACATCTGTTACGGCATAAGCCGCATTCGAACTTCCGGTATAGGAAACATAAATTGCATTGTCTTCGTTATAAATAGTACGTCCTCCTCCTACATTAGTTTCAATTTTCCAGACAATATCCTTAGCGGGATTTGTAATTGTGTCATTAACAGGATTTACAGTAGTATGGGTGAAATAACTACCTGTATTTGTGTTGTTCATAGCATAGGTATCACCGCTATTTACAATAACATAATAATTGTCTGTAAGGTCACTAATATCAGTGATCTTTATAAATGTGCCAGTACCGGTGTACTGCCCCCATCCTACAGAGCTTATCATCAGCCCTGCCATAAGGATAAAAATCTTTAGAAGTTTGTTTTTTTTCATAATTTTTAAAATTTAAGTTTATTAATTATTTCTTTTTTTTCTTTATCTTGCTTTAATACTTACCTGTTGTATCTCTCCATCTGTTTTGTAGTCAATGTCGTTTCCGTTTCCGCTGTAGCTAAATATTTTAAAATAATAGAGGGTGCCGGGTGTCAGCTCTCCAAAGGTTGCTTTTTGCGCGCCATAACTAACATTTTTATTCCAGAAGTCGTCGGTTATTGTTGTTCCGTCTTGCGGTGTCATAATATTTTCGAAGCCTGTGTTGCTCATTCGTATCAGGTATCCGTCGGGTAAAACGGGGCCTTGGGCATCGCACCATTGCAGTGTAATGGTATGCGCCGAGAAGTTGGTAACGTGTTGGTCGGGTTCGGGCTGAAGCATAAAGCCTACACTCCATACATCATATACCCACTCAGGATGGTCAACAAAAGGGTTGCGGTTTTGCTGAATGGCGTAAACGGCGTTGTTGCGGTCAATCTCTTTTTGCGAAACGGGGTCGTTTACATGCCACTCTCCAAGCATTTCCAAAAACCAGTTTTCAAACACCGGAAAGCTGTTGTTTTGTAGCGCTGCATCGGCTTGCGGCGAATTGTTATACCATCCCGAAATCACATCCTCGTATCGTGTAGCCATATAAAAATAGATGCGTGCAATATCGCCTTTGTATTCATCCACCGGCTCGAACACCGTTCCGCTATAACCCGGCCAACTGCATGAGCCAAGCTTACTGCCGTTTAGGGTGGTGGTGGAAGGGTTGTCAACCTTACCATAAGGGTAATTGCTTCGGATATTGTTTACCTTGCCATCGGTAGGGATTAGGTGAAATATATCGCTGTTCATTGGCGCGCCGTCAGAATACCAGCTTCCGGGAACAGAATGCTCACGGTTGTAACAGTCGCACTCGTTGGTGTAATTCCCGCATTGGTTAATGCCGAAGTCGAAGTTGCAATTGGAGTAGATATCCCATACTTTGCCGTCTGCTCTTTTATCGGTGGTTTGAAATGCAGTCCAAATGTAGTCGTAGCTTACTGCTGTATGCCCTTTTATTATATTGTGTAATGCTGTTTTTAGCGCCTCGCCGGTCTTTCCCTGCGCAGCATCGTAATAGTTAATAGGCTGAGCAATAGCTGATGATGCTATAAAAAACATAGCAACAAAAAGTTTAATACGGCATTTGTAGATTTTCATCAAATTGATGACAGAAATGATTTGGCGCAAAAATAAGAAATTTCCCTATGCGAAAATGACAATTTTTAAACTTTTTAACAAAAATTAATCAACAGAAAATTCTTAAATGTTGAGCTATTGATTAGAGCTTGTATTTCATGGCGCGCCATTTTGCCATGTCATTCTTTTTAGTCTTAAAAGTTGACTTCAAGTATTATCAGATGTCTTTATCCAAATCTATTCCAACAACTTGTCATCCACCATATTTGGCATCGTAATTTTCAGTTTTGGATTTTGTTTCATAGCTCGTTTTATGGCAAATATTGCGCCTTTGTTTCTTGCCCAGCTACGTCTTGCTATTCCATTGTTCACATCCCAGTGCAGCATCATTTTCAGTCTTCTGTCGGCTTCCTTTGTGCCGTCGAGTGTCATTCCGAAGCCGCCGTTTATCACCTCTCCCCATCCTACTCCGCCTCCGTTATGAATTGATACCCAAGTGGCGCCACGAAATGAGTCGCCTATTACATTTTGTATAGCCATATCAGCAGTAAACTGCGATCCGTCGTAGATGTTTGAAGTTTCGCGGTAGGGCGAGTCGGTTCCTGAGACATCGTGATGATCGCGGCCCAGCACGACCGGCGCTGTGAGGATTCCTTGTCTGACGGCATTGTTGAAAGCTTCCGCTATCTTTATTCTCCCTTCGGCATCAGCATAAAGGATGCGAGCTTGCGAGCCGACGACCAATTTGTTCTTTTTAGCCTCCTTTATCCATCTGATGTTGTCTTTCAATTGCAAAGCGATCTCTTCCGGAGCATTTTTGGCAATCTTCTCTAAAACTTCAATTGCGATCTGGTCGCTTTTATCCAAATCGTCCGGATTACCTGAGGCGCACACCCATCTGAATGGCCCGAATCCGTAGTCGAAACACATTGGTCCCATTATATCCTGCACGTAAGATTGATATCTGAACCCGCCTTTGTCGTTCAGTATATCGGCTCCTGCGCGGCTTGCCTCCAACAGGAAAGCGTTGCCATAGTCGAAGAAATACATGCCATTTTCAGTTAGCCGGTTAATAGCTGCTACTTGCCGCCGTAGCGATGCTTGTACATGCTCTTTGAATGCCTTTGGGTCGGCTACCATCATTTTATTTGACTCTTCAAAAGTAAGCCCTGCAGGGTAGTAGCCGCCAGCCCATGGATTGTGAAGCGAGGTTTGATCGGAGCCGAGGTCAACTTTTATTTGCTCATCAGCAAATTTTTCCCACAGGTCAACGATATTGCCGACAAAAGCTAACGATATGGCCTCTTTCTTTTGTTGCGCCTCTTTTATCCTCTTCATCAGTTTGTCCATATCATAGTGAAGCTCGTCAACCCATCCTTGGTTATGTCGTTTTTTTGCCGCCTTTTCGTTTATTTCGGCTATTACTCCTATAGCTCCTGCTATTACGGCGGCCTTTGCCTGAGCGCCTGACATGCCTCCCAGACCGGATGATACGAAGAGCCTGCCACCTAAGTCTTCATTTCCGGAACTTGTTTTCCTGCCGGCATTCATCACCGTGATAGTGGTGCCATGTACAATTCCTTGCGGGCCAATATACATGTACGATCCGGCGGTCATCTGCCCATATTGCGATACGCCTAAGGCATTGAAACGCTCATAATCGTCGGCTTTTGAGTAGTTGGGTATCACCATTCCGTTAGTAACAACCACACGCGGAGCATCGGGGTGCGAGGGGAAAAGCCCTAACGGATGACCGGAATAGATGGCAAGGGTCTGATCATCGGTCATGGTTGCCAAATATTGCATAGTAAGCAGGTATTGAGCCCAGTTTTGAAATACGGCGCCATTTCCGCCGTAAGTTATCAGCTCATGCGGATGCTGTGCTACATCCGGATTGAGGTTGTTCTGGATCATAAGCATAATGGTCGCTGCCTGCTTCGACTGGTATGGATATTCATTCAAAGGCCGTGCATACATTTTGTATGTGGGTCTGAAACGATACATATAAATCCTGCCGTAGGTCTTAAGCTCGTTAAGAAATTCAGGGGCAAGGGCGGCATGATGCTTCTTGTCGAAATAACGAAGAGCATTGCGCAGAGCCAGTTTTTTTTCATCCGCAGTGAGAATGTCCTTACGCGCCGGAGCATGTGGAACCGTTGTATCATATTGCCGTGGCGCTGGGAGGGTGTCGGGTAACCCTTGCAAAATGGCTTTTTGAAAATCGTTCATCGTTTAAATATTTAGTAAGATGTTTAACTTTTTGCAAAATTAACCCGAATTAATCAATAGATGACCTTTTTTATGCTGAAATATTGAGTTTAAGTATTATAAAATGGTTGGTCTGTTTTTTCTTTATTTTCGGATATTTGTGTCTGAAATTATTCTTCGGAGCCGGCATGATAAATACAATTTAGACTGGCTATAAATTTTTGAAAAAAAGGTTTAAATCAGATTTTATAATAGAAAATATGTTGACCTTTGCAATCACATTGTTTAACTCATTAAAAATAAAAACATGGCTTACGTAATAAATGACGATTGTATTGCTTGCGGTACATGTATTGATGAGTGCCCTGTTGAAGCAATCTCTGAGGGCGATATCTACAAAATTGATCCGGAAATTTGCACCGATTGTGGCTCTTGCGCCGAAGTGTGCCCCGTTGAAGCAATACACCCTGAAGAATAAGTAAGGTTTAGATATTTTCCGGAAAATAGTTTGCCTCAGAGGTCTTTAATCGTTTTGAAGAAAGAGCTCTGAGGCATTTTTATTTGTAGGCAGCGCCGGAAACAAAGGTTAGAATTTACCTTTTGTGCTGTTTTCCTCAGTCAATGATTTCACTTTTATATCTTTTCAGCGCTATTTTGCGAAGCTGATTGCTCTTGTTTCCCTTATCACCGTTATCTTTATCTGTCCGGGGTAGGTTAGTTCGCTTTGTATCTTTTTCGACAGTTCGTGTGCCAGCACATTTGCTTGATCGTCGGTGATATTTTCCGAAGATACTATTACTCTAAGCTCCCTGCCGGCCTGTATTGCGTATGTTTTCAATACTCCCGGATACGACATTGCAATGTTTTCTAAGTCTTTAAGTCGTTGGATATAGGCTTCAATTACTTCGCGTCTTGCGCCGGGCCTTGCTCCTGAAATAGCATCGCAAACCTGTACTATTGGCGCAAGCAGGGTCTCCATCTCCACTTCGTTGTGATGCGAGCCAATGGCATTACATATCTCAGGATTCTCTTTATATTTTTCGGCCAACTTCATACCTAACAGCGCATGTGGCAGCTCCGATTCATTATCCGGCACTTTGCCGATATCGTGTAACAAACCTGCCCGTTTGGCCTTCTTTGGGTTAAGACCAAGCTCGGCAGCCATAGTTGCGCATAGGTTGGCTACCTCGCGCGAATGTTGTAACAAATTTTGACCGTAAGAGGAGCGGTATTTCATCTTCCCAATAAGCCTGACTAATTCGGGATGCATACCATGTATTCCTAAGTCAATACATGTACGTTTTCCTAATTCCACTATCTCTTGTTCTATCTGTGTCTTGGTTTTGCTCACTACCTCTTCAATACGTGCGGGGTGGATACGTCCATCGGTAACGAGCTTATGCAACGACAAGCGGGCTATCTCCCGTCGTACCGGATCGAAGCCTGAAAGGATAATGGCGTCCGGCGAATCGTCAATGATTATCTCGATGCCTGTCAAAGCCTCCAATGTTCGGATGTTTCGACCTTCGCGTCCGATTATTCGTCCTTTGATTTCGTCATTATCAATATTAAAGACGGAAACGGTATTTTCGATAGTGTTTTCGGCAGCCGTTCGTTGGATGGTCTCTACGATAATCTTTTTAGCCTCCTGGTTTGCGGTAAGCTTGGCTTCATCCATTATTTCCTGAATATGTGTCATCGCCTCCGCACGAGCATCATCTTTCAAGCTCTCAACAAGCTGAGCCTTGGCTTCTTCTGTTGAAAGGCCAGATATGTTTTCGAGCTGTTCGCGTTGTCTTTGCAACGATTTGTCAACCTCTTGCTGTTTCTTCTCAAGGATTTCGAGTTGAGTAGTTAGGTTTTTTCTGATAAGAACTAATTCTTTCTCTTTTCTGTTGTTTTCTTCAAGTTTTTGGTTTAGCGATGTCTCTTTTTGTTTAAGCCGGTTTTCATTTCTCAGGATGTTGGCATTTTTTTCGTTTACCACCTGATCATGTTCGGTTTTTAGTTTTAAGAAGTGCTCTTTGGCCTGTAACAGTTTCTCTTTTTTCAGGATTTCACTCTTTTCTTGAGCCTCTTCCAGCGTCCTTCTTCCTTTTTCTTCCAGCTTTTTTCTAAGTATGGTTGTTGATAGGATAACTCCTAAAGCAAGCCCCGCTACCCCGATAAGTGAACAAATTAATATTTGCATCATAAAAATAAAGTTTAAGGTTAGCGGCAATTGGAAATAAAAAAACCCGCATTAATTACAATCGGAATTTAGTAAACCCCAGTCTGAATGATTAGGCTTACCGCAGGCTTTGAACTTCCACTGTCCGCCGTAGCGAATTTCCCGAAGGAAATGAGGCCCGTCCTACACCTGCTGAGAATTCCCTAAAGTGATAAATGTTGAGTTTACAAATATTAAAAGAATTAATGCGGGAGTATCTTTCAGTATCAATACAATTGATGCTTATTATCAAAGAACGTTGTGGCGAACTATTTGCCTGACAAACTTTCGGTAAGGAGTCTATCTATCTCGATTAACTTGCTTGCTAACTGATTCTGCTGAAAGCTGACCTGAAGGTCTAACTCCATGGCTTTGATTGTGTTCTGCAAAACAACCATAGCCAATAAGTCCTGCTTATCTTTGAAATCATAGTTTTCAGCATATCTTTTTATGGTTTCGTTAATTCTTTTTACTGCTTCTCTTACAAGCTCCTCCTTTTCCCTTTCTATATTAAGACGATATTCTCTGTCAGCTACCCTGACTGTAATCAAAATGTTATTCATCAGGATTATTTGAAAATATTTCAATCATTTAAAAGACCGATACATCTGTCAACTTCACGCAAAAGTTCATTTATTAGATACTTCGCATTTGTTGATCCTTTTTCTTTCTCAATTGCCTTTGCAATTTTTATTATCTGGTTTTTATATTGTAATTGTTTAATACTATGTTTTAGTTCGTCCAACTCTCGTAGCAACTGTTCATTATTACTTTTGAGTTGTTCGTTTTCGGTTTGAATAGCATCGTAACGGGAAATCAATTCTCTTATTCTGAACTCAATACCACTTACTAAAGTAATAAGGTCAACCATTCAACAACTTCCGTTTCGGTGTTTTTCTTAGACCTGACAAAGTTATACAAAAATTTGATCTTGAAATAAAAATTGCCAGAAATATTTTACTGATCATTAATAAATCACACGAATTGTTAAACGAAGAATGAATAGATAATGTGTTTAATTTCAGCAAGATAATCTGTCAAAAAGTTCATCCGTAGATTAAAAATCATCATTATTAAAACATGTAAATAAAAAAAGGTTGATTGATCGCCTTGAGATATTTTAGTAGCTTTGTTAAAAAAAATACCTGCAGATGTTTGAAGCCTTTTTGCATTTTATCTGGAAATATCAACTCTACTCCACATCGCTTGTTACCGAAGCGGGCGAGCCGATTTCTGTTATTTCGCCAGGCATTCATAACCGTGATTCAGGCCCTGATTTTACTGATGCAAGAATACTGATAGGCAATACCTTGTGGGCTGGGAATGTTGAGATACATGTTAAAGCATCCGATTGGAACCTCCATGGACATTCCACCGATAAAGCATACAGCAACGTGATTTTACATGTGGTGTACGAAGATAATATCCCAATTTATGATTCCAACGGACGCCAATTGGACGCCTTGGTTATGAAAGGAAAGTTCAGTGAGAAAATCTACCACAAGTATTATTACTTTCTCAACAATTCGAACTGGATACCGTGCGAAAAGGATATTCATTATGTGCCGCCTGAGAAGATCAGACTATGGTTGGAGAGCCTCCTAATATCGAGGATGGAGCGTAAGGCTAATGAGTTAAAAGCGCTGCTCGAACCCAATTTAAACGATTTTGAAGAGACTTTTTATCAGGCGTTGGCGGCCAATTTTGGATTTAAAGTGAATCAGCAGCCTTTTGCTATGTTAGCCAGAATGCTCCCATTGCAAATCCTCGAAAAACATGTTGGCAGCCAATTCCAGATTGAGGCGATGCTATTTGGCGTGGCAGGGCTGCTTTCGAATGACTTTAACGATAATTACCCGAACAGGCTGAAAAAAGAATTTGAATTCCTGCAAAAGAAGTACGGCCTTGTTTCCATGCAGGCGCATTTGTGGAAATTTATGAGACTTCGGCCTCCCAACTTCCCAACTATCAGGATCTCTCAGTTTGCCGCCCTGATCAACAAATCTTCACGGTTGTTTTCTGCAATAATTGAAACTGATGATCCGAAAAGCCTTATCTCCCTTTTTGATGTTAGTGCAGCAAACTATTGGAACGATCATTTTACTTTCGATAAACCCTCGCCAGGCCAAAAGAAAAACCTTGGCACAGAAGCTATTGATAATATTTTAATAAATACAGTAACCCAAATGCTTTTTCTTTATAGCATATCTACCGGCGCAGAACAATATCGCGATAAAGCCTTGGCTCTTCTGTCGGCAATAGGGCCGGAATCGAACTCTATTATTAAAAAATGGAACATTTTAGGGATTGAATCTACTAACGCCTTTGATTCACAGGCGCTTATTGAATTGAAAAATCGTTATTGTAAATTAAAAAGATGCCTTGATTGCAGTATTGGCCTTGATTTGCTGAAAATGAACTCCAAAGGATGATATTGGGTTTTATTATTTATATGTGAGAAGCAGATTGAAGGATTATCACCTAAAATCTATTTATTTATCACATAATCAATCTCTTTTAGCTTTGATACAAATTTCAGAAACGGCAAGGGATTCACGCTTACGTTAGCATTGCTCAGATTTAGCTTCAACCTCTCCATTCCATCTACAATCTGAAAGTATATCTTGCATTTGCCACGCATAGCGGTAGCGTTGCTGAATATTTTGTTTATAAGCTCTGCTGTAAGTGTTTCGATGGGTATGATAAGCCCGATGTTTTTTGTCTGTTTTTCGATGATCTCAGATAAAAGCTGCATGTTGATCACTTTGAAATCGTAAAAAGCATCGTTACTATATCTTTTTTGTATCTGACCGGTAACGTGTAAGAATATACCTTCGGTAAGGAAATGTTTGAATTTTAAGTAATCTTCTCTAAACAACTTGATTTCTAAACTGCTGCTAAAGTCTTCGATGATAACCCCCCCAAACGGTTTGTTGTCCTTCGACGTTAGGTGTGAAGCTTCCGTTACCATGCCTCCTATTTTGAGCGTTCTGCCGCTAAAATCGGGCATGTTATCTTTAAAGTCGGAGATATTGCAATTGGAGAAATGAGTTATTTCTAATTTGTACTCATCTAATGGATGTCCTGTAATATAAAAGCCGGTAACAGCCTTTTCGTATTGTAGTTGTTCGAATTTTGACCATGGTTTACATTGGGGCAGTTTCGGGTCTTCGATGGTTGTTTCAGTAATATCGCCAAATAGCGATATCTGAGAGGAGTTTTGTTGCTCTTGAAATTTTTGTGCGTAGCGCATTATTTTTTCTAGAAATAATTGATTCTCGGCCTCTTCTTTAAAAAATAGCTGAGCGCGATGCATATCCTGAAATGAGTCAAAAGCTCCTGCCATGGCTAAGGCTTCAAATCCGCGCTTGTTCACCATTTTAAGGTTTACTCGGCGAGCAAAATCAAATATAGATTTATATGGTCCATTATCGTTACGCTCCTGAATTATTGCTTCGGCAACGGCTGTTCCCATACCTTTAATTGCGCCAAGCCCGAAACGAATGTCCTTGTTCTTGTTAACCACAAAAGTAAGATCTGACTCATTCACATCTGGTTTCAACACGTTGATACCCATCTGTTTTACTTCATCAATAAGAAGGGTAATCTTTGTTATGTCGTTTAAATTGCGGCTTAATACTGCTGCCATAAACTCGGCCGGATAATGTGCTTTAAGGTAAGCCATCCGGTAGGATAGGTAGGCATAACAGGTTGAATGGGCTTTATTGAAGGCGTATGCAGTAAATTTCGACCAGTCGTCCCAAATTTTCTGTAATGCTTGTTCATCATATCCGTTTTTTATGCCGCCTTCAAAAAACAGAGGTTTAAGCTCTGCGGTCAGGTCTGATATCTTTTTTCCCATTGCCTTACGCAGTGTGTCTGCTTGTGTGCCGGTGAATCCTGCCAGGCGTTGTGATAGCTGCTTCACCTGTTCCTGGAAAACGGTTATGCCGTATGTTTCTTTCAGCACCTCTTCCATTTCCGGTATGTCATATTTTATCTTCTCCATACCATGCTTTCGGGAAATAAAATTGGGGATATAGTCCATTGGGCCGGGACGAAATAGCCCATTCATGGCTATTAGGTCTTCAAACCGGCTCGGTTTTAGCTTACGCAGGCTCCTTTTCATCCCTTCCGACTCGAACTGGAATATGGCGGTTGTGTCGCCACGGCTGTATAATTCGTATGTTTTCTCGTCATCATGAGGGATCGAGTAAATATCAATATCTACGCCATGATATTTTTTAACCAGCTCAATTGTATCTTTAACTATAGAGAGGGATTTTAAGCCGAGGAAGTCCATTTTTAGCATTCCCGATTTTTCAATATTTACACCGTCGAACTGGGTAACCAATAGTTCCGTATCTTTTGCAATACTCACAGGGATATGATCAATCAGGTCATCTTTACTTATTATTATTCCGCATGCATGAGTGCCGGTATTTCTAATAGTGCCTTCCAGCTTTTCGGCAACGGCCAGGGTTTGAGCGATCAGAGTATTGGTGGAATTTTTCTCTTTATTTAACGCGGGCACCTGTTGATATGCCTTCGGAAATGTTATTCCCGGCTTGGCAGGAATAAGCTTTGCAAGCCGATTGGCCTCTGAAAGGGGTAATTGCTTCACACGTGCCACATCCCGAATAGCCATTTTTGGGGCCATTTTTCCAAAAACGATAATGTGAGCCACGCGATTATGTCCATACTTATCGGCCACCCATTTTAAAATTAGCTCGCGGCCATCTTCATCGAAATCGGTGTCAATATCGGGTAAAGAGATACGGTCATGGTTCAAAAACCGCTCAAACATCAACCCATATTTCAGAGGATCAATATTTGTGATTTTCAAACAATAAGCCACTACCGATCCGGCGGCCGATCCACGTCCGGGCCCTACCCAAATACCCATGTTGCGAGCCTTTCTTAAAAAGTCTTCAATAATCAGAAAATAACCGGGATATCCCATCTTTTTTATTGTCTCCAACTCGTAATCAATCCTTTGCCTTATATCGTCTGTAATCACTTCATAACGTTCAGCCGCTCCGCGATATGTAATATGCCGCAAGTAATCATCTGCATCGGCAAACTCATTAGGGATATCGAAATGAGGCATAATGGGTTTGCTTTCCAAGTCGTAAACTTCAACTTTATCTACTATCTCCTTTGTGTTGCGTAAGGCTTCAGGAAGGTCGGAGAATAGTTCCGACATCTCTTTCTTGCTTTTAAAATAGAATTCGTCATTAGGGAATCCAAACCGTGTCCCTCTTCCCCATCCTATTGGCGTGCTTTGAAACTCGCCATTTTTGATGCATAGTAGGCAGTCGTGAATGTCTGCATCCTCTTTCTCGATGTAA
This sequence comes from Lentimicrobium sp., assembly GCA_012516825.1. Taxonomy (GTDB): domain Bacteria; phylum Bacteroidota; class Bacteroidia; order Bacteroidales; family 4484-276; genus RZYY01. Next base: position 23,564 of record JAAYWF010000098.1, read on the forward strand.
TAGACATTGTTGGCGGCAACGAGTTTTACATTATGTTTTTTTGCCAAATGGATCAGGACACTGTTTGTTCGCTCCTCTTCCGGCAGGCCATGGCGGTTGAGCTGAACGTAAAAATCGTCGCCAAACTGTTCTTTCCACCAAATAAAGGTCTCTTCAGCTTGTGTTTCTCCAAAGTTAAGGATCAGATCGTTAACATCGGAATAAATGCTACCCGTAAGCGCTATCAAGCCCTCTTTATATTTTAATATCAACTCTTTGTCAATCCTTGGCTTATTATCGTACAAGCCCCCTATCCACCCGGCTGAGCTAAGCTTCACAAGGTTTCGGTAGCCGGTAAGGTTTTTTGCAAGTAAAACTTGAAACGATCTTCGGTCGGGATTATCTTTGGTAAATTTGAGCTTAGTATGATCCTGTACTAAATAAAACTCACAACCTATTATAGGTTTTATATTCCTTTGTCTTGCCTCCGAATGAAATTCAAATGCGCCAAACAGGCTCCCATGATCAGTGAGTGCGAGCGCCTCCATTTCAAACTCAGCAGCTTTGTCTAACAGATCGGCTGGTGTGGCAGTAGCTTCAAGTATCGAAAAGTGGGAATGTACGTGTAAATGCGTGAACTCTTCGATGAGTACATCATCATTGCTCTCTTTAAGAGGATCATCTTTAGAACTAATTATGCTGTAATAGGATTTTATTCTGTCCGATTCTGCTGTTTCGTAAGGTGGAATAACGTTTGGATGATTATTTCTGAATGTAGTTACGATCTCTTCATCTATCTTTAATACTTTGTGATCAATTACATTTATTCTGATCAGTTCGAACAGGCAACGTGCAGTAGCAGCAACATCGGCTATAGCATTGTGAGCCGTCATGAAGGCGCTGCCAAATAGTTTTTCATATAATTCTTCTAATGTAGGGTATTTGTATCCACCGCCTCTGCCCCCTGGCAGTGCGCAATGGCCAACCGACACAATCATAGTATCCAGCATCTTATTGGTGTCTAAAGGGTTATCCTGACCAGCGCGCAAAAATTCAGAGCCAACAACTTTTAAGTCAAATTCAATATTATGACCAACGAGATGAGTAGATTGTTTTACAACCTCTCGGAATTTATGGAGAACCTCTGCAAGTGGAACGCCGTGCTCCTGAGCTATTTGTGTAGATATCTTATGAATTTTTTCCGCATTGTACGGTATTGTAAATCCATCGGGTTGTATAATGTAGCTTTCCGCCTCAATAAGATCGCCCTGATTATCATGTAACTGCCAGGCAATCTGTACCATCCTTGGCCAGTTGCTAAATTCAGTTAATGGAGCGCTATGATCGCGGGGAAGGCCGGTAGTTTCGGTGTCGAATATCAAATACATAGCTAAAAATCGGATTTGGATGCAGATAGAATTATTATGACAAAATTAGCTAAAACCACTCTCCCGAACCGGTAATGTTGATAAGTTTAA
>JAAYWF010000014.1 GCA_012516825.1 Lentimicrobium sp.
ACCAAGTCTTTAGTAAAGTCAAGAGAGGTGTCCCTTTCAAAAATAATTAAATCGATTTCGATGTTGTTTGCGTGAAAATTTGTTTTTAGATTTTCTTTTAGATGTTTGATAAAGCTGCCTGTTGAACCTTCATTTCTTGAGGGTGTAAAAACAGCAATTTTGTATTTGTTGTGTTCAAAAATACTAAAAGAATATGGTTTAAGTTCCTTCAACTGCTTATTGTAATATCCGCTTCCTGTTCTATTATTCAGAAAATAATAATTTGGTTTATTGATTAGAATGTCTTTAAAATAAAGATTAGGCAAGTTTGAAAAATAGAAATCAGTAATTATCAAATCATCAGGCAAAAATATTTCAGATAAATAATGCTGAAACGCTTCAAGTAAGCGACTAAACTCTTTATATTCTTGCTGTAAATTATATATCTGAGAGATTTTTTTTTGATATACATCAGCCTGATTTGTAGCGTCTAAGAAGCACTTTCTATTCTTTGACGAAAAGATTAATTGTTCTTTATCATTTTTGTCCCAATTTCTAGTATCAATGTTATTGGTTTTAAATTCTGAATCTGAAAAAGTGAAAACAGGTTTGTATGTTTTACGAATTGATATTGAAATTACTTGGGAGTCCTGTTGTGTTGAGTATAAAGGGTTAATCTGAAATTCCATTTGTGGATTCAATGATAAACCATTGAGTAAAATTTTATTGTCTCTTGAAAGGTTTACGCACCAAATTGATGAGTACTTTCTGCGGTAAATGTCTTGGTTTTTAGATATAAAAAAATGAACGATACCCTGCTCCAATATTTCTTTAAAGACTAAAGTTTGCTCTTTCTTGGAAATTACAACAGTATTAAATTCTTGAGGTAGTTTAATTTGTGTTTGATAAAGATTCCAGGCAAATATTTCATTATCGAACCTGTAGAAGGAGTAATCTGAATAATCATTTCTATAATTACTCAGTTTATCCGTATAAGCAGTTTTAAATACTTTTACATTCTCTTTGTTCGTTTGTATTTCTGCAATGTTTAATGCTGGCATATTCCTCTTACTTCTCTAAATATTTTGTCAATACTGCTTTCTTTTCCTCTTCCGTGTTGGCAATAGCTTGTTCTTGATTTTGAATTTCTTTTTCGAGTTTATCTAGTTCTGACAAAGCCTTTTTTTGCTCTGTAATAGATATGAAAGGTATCACAAACGCTTCAATATCCCCTTTGTTAATACTTGGATAAGAGGCTTTAGGCATTTTTACTTCCATTTGATTCATTAAGTTATCTGAATACATAAAATAATAGTAAAGCAATTTTGTAATATACAATTTCTCGTCTTTAGTATTAATTAAAGCAAAACCTGTTGAGTAAACCGTATTTTCAACTTCTTTTTCTAAATAAGCGAAACCCTTTAGATAAGGTCTTACAGTGGAAACAATTACAGTATCATTTTTAGCTATTCGTTTTGCCCTTGAAGGAGCGTTATTACCGATAACTTTTTGGTCAAAAGAAATAATGCCATCACCTTTGCCCACGCTATCAATGTCAACGTAGGTAAATTCATTTTCACCATATTCTGTTTTTGGATCAATACTGTCTCTGTTTATGTCAAAGTATTGCCTGATTTTCAAGGACACAGTATTAGTTTCAAACAATTTGTTCACCGATGATTTAAGTAAAACATGTTTCTCCTCAATTACCTTTTTTGCATTTGCTTCTTTGGCTTCAACAGCTTCTATTTCAGCTATAATTTTATGTTGAATTTCAAGAGGTGGAATAGGTACTTTATACCCACTTAATTGAGGTACAGACAATTGTGGAGTGCCAACTGCTGTGTTATTAAATTTCAATTGACTAATTATCAACTCTAAATACTCTATCGTAGCAATCTCCTTTTTCGGTTTTAACACCAAAAGCCTAACAATTGGATAAAACTTCTCGTTTCGAGCGACAGTAAATCCAATTGTGCCTCTACCTGAAACAGTTACACAAGGATAATCAACTTTTACTATATCAGTATAACCAAAAAGTCCCTTGTTTTGGGCTGAATTTGAATAAATAGGTATTTTGTAATTTTCCGTTGGTGTTTCAGAAAACCGTTCCTTTGGAACGTCACCACCGGCAATTATACTTTCAGCTATTTCTCCCAAACTTTTTAAAGGATACTTATATTCAAATTCCTCTACAATTGTACTTACATTAGTTTCAATCCTTTTATCAAAATCTATTTTCTCAAAATTGATACAGTCTGTTAGTTTTACCAAAGAGAGCGTTTCTGTAAGTTCTTCGTCTATCTTAAATTTTTCATCCACAAAGTTTTTGTAGATATAGCTGTTTGTTTTTTTGGGATTGAGCTGATTGGCTCGGTCAAACATCAAGGTGTCACCTGTAAAATCAATCCCCTTGTAACCCCTGCGGTTGCTAAATTTGTAGCCTAAAAATCTTTCTTGCTCTTTGTTGGTCCTTCCTGTTTTTACAATCACTGTTTTTTGGGGTACGGCTTTTTTCTGTGCATAAGCCACTTTCATAGGAATACCCTCTTTGGTTACGTATTCATACCAACCAAAGTGTTCAGGGTCTTCTTCAATGCGGTGGGTGAGCAGAAAATAGAAAAACTTTTCGGTCTCGATTTCCAAAATTAAATCAAAGAACATGGATTTTAATTTGGCTTCTTGATCTGCTTTAGGAAGGTCTGTAAAAGTTTTTCGTTTTTTCAGATTTACTACTTCCGTTAAGCCGTTAAACCAACTTTTATAGCTTTTGAAAAATTCAGAGTCCTTAATGGTTTCATTGGGATTTCTAGCTATGAAAGTTTTATAATCCTCCATTTCTAAGTCTAAGTGTACCACATAATTTTCAAACAATTCTTCAGAATTTAAGAAATCTCCTTTTCTCTCTATGTTTTCAAAAATAAAATCCTCGGCTATATACAGGCAATTGGTAACAAAATCTTCACACCGTTTTTTAAGGAATAGCGTTACGGTGTTAGTGCTTGTCGCTCCAAAGGTATTTCCGCCAAATTCCACTATGCCTTTTATTTCAAAATGCTTTAAAATAATCTCTCGCGCTTTGGTGTAAGCCCCAGCATTGCTCAAAATAGAACTCGGTAAAATGATGCCCGCCATTCCTCCGGGACGAAGCAATTGTTTCATTCGCTCTATAAAGAATACTTCTATATCGTCGGAGTCCGGCGTAACATGTTCCCACATTTCAAAATCGTGCGGATTTACGTTCAAATGCTTTTTGAAATCTTTTATTGTATAAGGCGGGTTGGCAATAAGCACATCAAAAGTGCCGTCTTTAGCTAATCGCGGATGTTTTTCAAGCCCATCTCCAAAAATGATATTGGCATCGCCATCACCGTGCATAAAGCAAGCCACCTGACTGGTTCTTGCCAATCGGTAATCCTTTTCTATACCAAAAATGTAATCACCCGCCCATCGCATATCCTCTTTATAGCGTTTTAACTCTTCGATGCTTTTTTCATCTTCAATTTCTGTTTCGTCCATTGACTTAATCAAGTCGGCAATTTCTTCAATAGCTTCTGTTAAAAAGTGTCCGCTTCCACAAGCAAAGTCAATTACTTTTGGCAAAAAGAGTTTTTCTCCTTTTTTTAATTTTTCCTGAACAATTGACTTTAACGGAATTGACGATATGATAAAGCGGGCAATTGGCGTTGGTGTAAAAAACTGACCTTCAGATTGCTTATAACCGCTTTCAAGCATTAATTCAAAAAAGTCACCCAAAAATTGGGCTTTTTGATCGTATTTGAAGCGATAGTTCTGAAAAAGCCTTACTACTTCTTCCAAGACTTTTGCATTTTCTTCAAATAGTTTTTTGTTGTAAACCTCCTTAAATGCAAATTCATTGTTTTGGTAGAACTTCAACTCTTTAAATATACGATAGAGAGTTTCTTTTGCCGTTTGTCTCGGAAAGTTTGCAATCTGAGCTTCAATATCTTCCAATTTGTAATCAATTACTTCTTCGTCTAAATAATCTCGCATTGCTTTAGAGTAAAGTGATTGCAAACGCTCTAAAAGAGTCTCGGCATCATCAACACCTTCTTTTATTTGAAAGTCGGTTATAGCATCTTCACGTTTGTTTTCATCCACAATTTTGGCAAGAATAAGTGAAATAATTCTATTAAAAGCATTAGAACGATCAGAAATATTATTGTGTCTAAGAATTTCTTCAAATTGATTAAATACTTTACCCTTATCATCCTTCCCGAAATCTTTTAGGTCAGAAATTTTGATTGGGATATAACCCGGATTATAAGCTTCAATCTCATCCTCAAAAAGACCTGAATATAGGAAAGTCTGTTTACCTTTGGTTTTATGCTTCCATACTTCAAGCATCTCCTTAATGGTTTTAGCTTGTTCGTATGTGATAAGTTTTTCGGTTTCTTGCTGTTTTACTTTTTCTTCCGTACTATCTTCAACTTTGAGTAGAGCGTTAGCTTTTTCAATTATTCCACCTTGTTCTCTAGAAGCATACAGACAGAGATAGCGAGTGTTTTTGTCTTGCTGAAAATAAGAAAAAAGCTGTCCTCCGTTGGCTTTCATATTATCCAACTCTTTCTCATACTCTTTGCCCCAAGTTTTGCACTCAATTATTAATAGTGTTTTGCCGTTTTTCCCTTGTACTGTAATGTCGGCTTTCCCACTTTTGGCTGTTCGTCCAAGTTTCCATTTCTTTTCAAGAGTCAAGTCAGCAGGCTTGTATCCTTTTTCTAAAAGACGGTCAACACATTCAAGGACAACAATATTTTCCGGGTTCTCCAAATGAGAAGTAGTGTCATCACCTTTTTTTATTAACAAACCAAAGTCAATTCGCTTTTTGGTAAAGTCAACAGACATTTGGTATTTAATTTTGTCATAGGTTTTTGAGTAAACCTTTTCATCCTTTGGATTTGCTGTAAACCCAAAAGCTGTAATTGTTGTTATGATTTGTTTTTCTGTCATTTGTCCTTTGAATATTTTACTTGTTCTTCAGCTACTTTTAAAGCGTCTAAACCTTGATTTTCATCTTTTATCAAGTCATATACTTTGTTAGCCAACCATAAGGTTTCCAAGTCGGATTGTACAACATTGAAAAGTTTACTCAATTTTTTGAGGTCTTCTCGTTTTAATAGTTTTCGGTCATTCTCAACTTTGCTCAAAAAACCTTCACCAATATCAAGTTTTGCAGCAAGTTCTCGCTGTTTCATTCCCGATTCTTCTCTGAGCTGCTTAATTTTTTGTCCGATTGTCATTGACTTAATCTATACTTGTTCAAATTTGGTCAAAGATAAGAATTGTTTTTCTATTTGTCAGTCAAGTGGTGGAAAAAAATGGCTCTTGTGGTTTTTTCAGATTGGCTTGTGAGACGGCAAAAACCTAATGTGCCATTTGCGGGTCGGCTGTCTTTTTACACTAACGCACAACATCTGATTTACGTAACAAAGTTACAACATTCGAGTAAAAAGCAAAAAAGAGAATAATGGAAAGAAAAATTTTGAAATAAAATCTTACAAAGCTCTCATTTCTTGAATTTTAATAACGAAACAGACATTTTAAAAACAAAGGCCGTTTTAAAAACTATTTAACTGAAAGTTTATTCCTTACAATTTCAAAATGTTTCTAAAACAGCCTCTATTAGTCAGCAAATATTATTCACAATCGGGGAATGTAATGGAAATGGGGCCGGCCACTTTGATATAATATGCCCTTCCGGGTATAAGTTTTTCCAAAGTATTCAATCCTCCCCCAGGCCAATAGACCTCGTTGCTACCCATATCCTTAACAAAGATAACTCCCGGCAAACTATCAAACAGTAAGTTGGCATTCACTTCACACTGGCTCAGTACAGGTAGTCCATTCCAGCCTCCGGTTAAGTTTACGGTTTTACTACTAACATTTGTTCCACTTAGTACATGATATCGAGCATTCTCAATTTTCAACTGATAGCCAACATTATTATCCCAGTTACCTATCGAATTGATCTGATACAGTGGAAAATAAAGATAATTGAAGTTCTGTACAATAGTCAAGTCATTGACAATCAGTTGCATCACATCCTCCATTGAAGGTTGAGCCGGAGTTATATAAGATGAAATGCCACACCAGCCTTTTGGAATAAATATGCCTTGCGCGGTTCCAGGGAAGTTCAATGATCCAGGAGTGCCATATATAGGTTTTCCGGCGCTATTTACGCCAGCCAGGGCCGTTTCTGGCGCCCAGTTTATAGCAAGTGAATTATCAAGTAATGGATCAATCAATGAAAGCGACGGTCCATGATTATTTGCTGCAGCAGGCCACGGGGAGTTAGTTCCATAAGTTACATTATCAACAACATTTCCGAGGTTATCCAACAATTCTATCTGCTCGCCGCTATTGCTCAGCGCACCGCTACTCCATTGTAAAGCAGTTACGCCAAAAGTATTCATCATCGCCGAGGCTTTTATCGCTGTTACTAAATATTCACCTGGATTTATAGTTACCGATGGGAAAATAAAATCCACACCTTTGGAAAATTTCCATCCTTGAAGGTTATGAGCGATATCATCAGCATTGTATAACTCAATGTATTCCAACGTGTCATTTCCTGCCTCCGGCGGGTTATACATTATTTCATTTATCACGATTTTCGGATCCTGGGGCGGTAACTGAATTGTAAATGGAGCATCACTCTGATCGCTGGGAGCGCCTGTTGCTAAATCAGATATGGCTATAATATAGTTATTACCAGGATCTTGTGTTACGTTCCATGCAAAGGTGCCGGCCGTTGATTCTGCCGTTCCTAATTCAATGGCATCGCTATTTTTTGTTGAAGTTAATAATTCAATTAATACTGTGCCTTGGTAATCCACTGTGCTCCAAGTAATATCATAAATAACGCCCTGTGTAATTACTTCGCCGCCATTAGGACTTAACACCTTAATTGTTGGATTACTGGCAGTAGCTATAGCGAAAAACCCATCACTTTCATCCATTGGCTCGCCATCTTCAACATCCGATATTCGAATTTTAAAGGTTGTGCCAACAGACTGATTATCAGCTATTGCCCAAGACCATGATTCATTGACTGCCGGAATATTATTGGCAAGAAGTTGAACTACCGATTCACCATCTAAAAGTTCTATTTTTAAATTTCCTGAGTAGTTAACTCTCGACCATTGAATGTTTGTTGATGTTCCTGTGTAAAACGTTTCGCCGCCATTTGGTGCGATCACGGTAACTTTTTCGTAACCATAAACCGAATTTTGGGCGCCGGGAGTACCTAATTCAGCTATGCTTGCCATCCAGTTTTCTACAAGGCTGTTATCCAAATCAGGGTGAATAAGTTCCAAGGATGGTCCTTGTCCATTGGCAGCGGATGGCCATGGCGATGATGATGAATAGGAAACGACATCCATCAGCGTTTGATCAGACGCTCTCAATTCAATGGTCTCTCCCGTATTATTAAGATCTCCGACATCCCATGTGATTACATTGCTGATCCCATAATAGTTCATTAATGAATCGGCATTTTTTGCTAATACAAGATATTCACCAGGCGTAAGTATGGTACCGGAAGTAAAGGTGTGGCTAATAGCGTTGGTTACTTTCCAGCCCGTAAGGTCAACAGTGAATGTACTATTATTATATAATTCAAGATACTCGTAACGATTGTCGGGGAGGACTGGATTGCTGTTTGACGGATTATACATTATTTCATTTATCACGATTTTCGGTACCGGTAGTTCCGCCACTATTGAAAAGAAATTATTGCTTTCGTCCATCGGGTCGCCAGGTATTACACCCTGAACCCTGATTTTATAATTATTTGCCACTTGTTGGTCAGCCGGAATAGACCATTCAAAGAAACCGGTATTCTCTAAGTTGTCAGCAATAACAACAGTATATAACGGAGGCCGCAATAAAACTATCTTTACATTACCAGTAAAATCTTGCGATGTCCAAGTTATGTTTTGTATTGTTCCTCTTTCCCACATTTCATATCCGTTTGGAGAGGTTACTGTAATAGTAGGCTGCAACGAAATGATATCGCTGGCAAAACGGCTGGTAACATAATTGGCATTACTAACAGTATTGGGAATAACAATAAGATCCACTGCGGCGGTAGGGATTTGAGTGTACAGATAATCGGCATCGTAAAACTCTGTTCTGAATACCCCAGAGGCATCGGAAGAGGCATCGGAGATGGGATAGTTATTTCCTTCAATGAAGGTACTGCCGCCATTTGCAAAAGTTACACCATTTATCCTTACCAATTTAGATTGATAAAGCCCAAAATTGGCGTTCAACTGTGCCAGAGTAACAACTTCAGGATCAACCACATTATTTGTAGAGGTAGGCAATCCCGGATCAGCATTTACTTCTAAACGCAACATCCCGTTATGGTTTCTTAAAATACCGGATATGCCTGTAATACCATCACCTATGTTATATTCTGTTGTAATAATACCAGCTAAATCGTCAAGCAAAATAGCTGCGGTTTCATCCTGAACAAATTTCTGGTTTCGCCATTGTTGCTTATATGTTAAAATAGCTTCGCAATTAATAGTATATTCCTGGTTTAGTGCAGATGCCCTAAGTTGTGCAATAGAAAAGCAAGGATTAAAAACCAAATCATCAGAGGAGCGGCTTGTGATAAATTCGCCGGCTGACGTGGAGTTAAGGATTCCAATTATATCGCCGCTACCCGATGGTATGGCTGTGCCTATATAATTAGCGCTATAAAAAGTTGTTCTAAACTGAGCTGTATTACTGTTACTATCGGTAAAAGAATAAGCTTTACCTGTAGCAAAATTAACGCCTGGCGTATCAAACGAAACATTATTGATTTTTACAACTCTTGATTCGTAAGTTTCAAAGTTGTTGATCATATCATCTATAGAAATCTCAATAGGTATTATTTCATTCCCTGTTGAAGAAGGCGCTCCCGGATCCATATAAGGAACAAACTCTACCATACCTCCAAACTCCATAGTTGTACCATAAATACCCGTTATTCCATCGCCAATTTCATAATCGGTATCAATAACTCCCGATGGGTCATCAATCAGTACGCCGGCAGTGGCATCCTGAATAAATTTCTGATTTCTGTATGATTGTGTAAATGTCGTTATCACCTCTCCCTGAAGAAAATAAAAGCCATAAGGTGAAGTGCGCAGTTCTTGAATGTTATTCACAGTTATCGGAAGTATATATTCAGCGTTCCCTACTGAGCTTGGAATATGATCAGGGGCATAGGCTCTGGCTTTTATTGTAACTGACTGGTTTACAGGTATCGGACCGGCATATAAAATAGAAGATTGGTTAGGTTCTGTACCGTCAGTGGTGTAATAGATTGTAGCGCCCTGTGTGGTAGTAGAAATAGTAACCGTTTGCGGAGTAAGATAATTTCCTCCTGGTGGAGTAAAACTTGGAGTAACGACCACCGGAGTACCGCCAGTATAGTCTGTTATCAAGATATCATCAATATTAAGGCGTTTATTTGATGTTCCTGTTTCTGTAGCTCGTTTTATTCTAACACGAATATCTCCCGCTACATTTACATCTTCATTGAACACCTGTACATCATTTGAAGCAAGTGGAGTAAAATTATCACCTATCTGTATCCATGATGATCCGTCATCAACGCTATATTCCACTTTCCAGTCAACTTGTGAATCGGTACCATAACGCCGATAATAAAAGCTAACATTACCAATTCCATTTCCTTTATTCTGTAGCATCGTCATCGCTGAGGTGCCATATCCCCGAAGTCGAGCCGAGCGTTCTCCATTTTTCCAGTCAGCATCCAATGTGCCGATTAGCGCCTCAGTCATATTCCAGTCCAACCCGCTAAGGTTAACCGTACCGGAGGCATACCCAGTTTTAGTTTCACCTGGTCCTTCAAAATCAATGAAATATTGTGCTTCTACTTTTTGTGCAAAAATTGATATTAAAAAAATAAAAAACACACCATTGAGTAAAAACTTTACATGTTTCATAACTTATTAATTTTTAATTGTTTATAATTTTATTGATTAAATATTTTTCTAAATAATTTACCGGACAACTAATTTTTTTGTTCCAAATTCACCGCTTTTGTCATTTGTAAGTTTGACTAAATAAATGCCTTTATTAATGTATGAGAGATTCAATGAAAAAACCTGATCCTGAATCGTTTTGTAATAAACCAACTTACCATCGGGGGAGAATATCTCAATCCGGTTTACTTGCTCGCTTACATCAAAATAGAACATTCCATTTCCAGGATTAGGATAGATGTTAAAATTCAATGGATCGGCAATTTTTGAAATCGCATTTCCCTTTTCTCCAAAAACTGTTATGTCGTCCACCTCCCATGTTTTTGCCGATTGATTATCAGAAAAATAGACAAAAGCTACTCTAATGATCTCCTTCTCAAAACTACTTAGGTCTATTTCGCCTGAGCCTGTCCATTCAAAATAAGGCTCTCCCGAAGGCCATATTACCTCTCCCGTCAAATCAGTCCACTCAGCATCATTTGGGTTTGACTGGTTGTTATAATCAGTTGAAATCATTAGCTTCAAGGCAGGGCCACTATAGCCAAATGCGGAAAAAAACTTGATTTTAGGATTTATTACAGGGTTCATATCTATAGTCGGCGAAATAAGCCAATCTTCATTAACATAAAACTGTGAACTCTCATATCCGCTAATCCGTGCACATGGAGTGCCTCCAACACCGTAAGTATTGTTTCTGCTCCATACCTGGGTGCCGCTCACACTAACGGGAGTCCAGCTTTCCCACGATTCGTCAAATGTCGTAACCAAGAGATCTATTATCTGCGGCGCTTGTGTTGTTGCCGAAGTTAAAGGCGGCTCGCCATCAGTTTTATAATCAATATATTGGGCTTCGTTAGTATAAGAGAATATTATGAAATAGTAAGTGGTTTCGGTTTCGAGTCCGGTAAAGGTAAATTGTTGAACGCCCTGTTCAACATTTTTTGCTCCCACGCCATCGCTCAAATCAATGTCATCTTCTATCGGAATGCCATCATAGGGGTATTGAAACATATTTTGAACACTTGCCAATATAAGGTAAGCTGTTGGCAATACGTCACCTGTGGCATCATTCCAGGTAAGTTTAATGGAAGAGGAGCCGGCTGTAGCAGCAAATTCGGTCGGATAATTTGACGGCTCAGGATAAAAAGTAAAAATTACAGTGGCTTCGGCAGCCGGTGGAGCGCCATCAGTTTTATAATCAATCGTACTACCGGAACCAGTATAGGGATAAATTCTAAAATAGTAAGTTACATTTTCTTCCAAATTGGTAAAGGTATATTTTTCAACTCCATAAGCGATATTCATAGCTGCTTCGCCATCAGCAAGCACAGGATCATTGATAACGGATACGCCGTCAACAGGGGCGGTAAAGTCATCTTCATCACTGGCTAATATCAAATAGCCGCTTGGCAATATTTCTCCTGTAGCATCTTCCCAAGTCAAAGTAATTGATAACCCGGATGATGTCGCTTCAAACATTGTCGGATAATTAGAAGGCTCGCCAAAATACCATTCCAGATCGGATAACGAACGACTGGTAATAAAATCACCTTCGTTTCTCGAGTTAAGTATGCCAACAACATTTCCTACTCCTGATGGAATAGTGGTTCCAATATAGTCCACATCATAAAATGTCGTTCTGAAATTGGCGGTTGCCTTACTGTTATCACTTATGGGATATACTACGCCATTAGCAAATTCTTCACCGGCATCCGAAAAAGTTACTCCATTAATCTTCACCAATTCCGATTCGTACTCTTCAAAATTTGCGAGCATCTCCTCAATGGTTATTACCTGTGGCAAAATAGCATTTCCTGTTGAGGTGGGAGCCCCCGGATCAAATGCCGGATTAAATTGAAGCATATTGCCGAAAGCAGTTATGGAGCCAACTATACCGGTTATTCCATCACCAATATTGTATTCGGTAACGATCGTTCCTGAAAGGTCATCTATCAAAATGGCTGCTGTTGCATCTTCAATATATTTTTGATTGCGGAAGGGTTGAGTAAAAGTAACTATCACTTCGCTTGTAACTTTAAAATATTCGGTTCCACCCGAATAAAGGTCTCTGAGTTCGCCGAGATTTGCCACTTCGATAACCTCTGCAATGTTATAAGTGCCTTGTGTTATGCTACTTGGATCAAGATTTTCGGCATAAGCTCTTGCTTTAAGGGTTGTGGTTGAAGAGATATTAACCGGGGCTGTATAGTAGTTTGATGATTGCGTAGGGTCGCTGCCATCGGTGGTATAATAAATATCAGCTCCAGGTGTATCGCATGTTATTATAACCTCAACAGGACCAAAATACTGACCCGCCGATGGTGTAAAAACAGGCTTCGCTACCGAGGGATTTCCTCCGGTAAAATCGGTAACAAGAATGTCATCAATATTAAGGCGTTTATTTGATGTTCCTGTTTCTGTTGCTCGTTTTATTCTGATACGAACCGGACCATCAATGTTCACCTCCTCATCAAAATGCTGAACAACATCCGAAGCAGGAGCAGTGAAGGCGCTACCTACCTGTGTCCAGGTTGATCCGTTATTGGTACTATATTCCACTTTCCAATCAACCTGTTGATCAGTACCATAGCGACGATAATAAAAGCTAATGTTTCCAATTCCATTTTCTTTATCCTGCAACATCGTGATCACTGAGGTGCCATATCCCCGAAGTCGAGCCGAGCGTTCTCCATTTTTCCA
>JAAYWF010000288.1 GCA_012516825.1 Lentimicrobium sp.
CCAGAAGTTGCCATACACACACCAGGGTCACCTGATGCTCTTGCATATCCGTCAGCAGCATGAGCTGCACCTTGTTCATGCCTTACAAGAATGCTCCTGATATCTGTTTCATCATAAAGTCTATCATAAAGAGGTATCAACTGGCCTCCTGGAAAGCCAAATATATTTTTTACGTTTTCTTCTTTTAGACATTTGATAATAATTTCTGTACCTTTTAACTCCTCGATCATTGCGTTTTCCCCTCTTTATTAATTTTTCTTAATTTGTTTATGGCCTCTATAGCTGCATTAACACTAGTCATAACTATATCCGGTCCAACGCTCTTTCCTAAAGCCTTTATTCCAGCCTCATTTGCCATCTTAACAGAAACTTGGCATAGTGCATCTGACCCACCTGTTATAGCTTCAAGCCTATACTCTTCAAGTGTAATTTTTTCAGGAACTATAGACTTCAAAGCATTTAACGCTGCATCGACAGCTCCATTTCCTATATTTGACCCTACTTTTTTAGTTCCATTAATATTAAGGATCGCTGTAGCAGTTGGCGTAATACGGAGCCCAGAAATTATTGACATTTCTTCAAGCTTTACTTCTTTTTCTTCATCTGGTACCTTTCCAACATAACCAGCTGCTATTGCAATTAGATCTTCATCAGTAATCTTTTTTCCACCTTCTCTTATTAGTTTAATATCTTCAACAATTTCTAAGATTTGATCTCTTGTTAGCCCAATACCAAAGTCTCTAAGCTTCTTTTCAACAGCATGAAGCCCGGTATGCTTTCCAACAACAATTTCACTTTCTTTTCCTACTAACTTTGGAGTAAGAGGTTCATAACAAAAAGCTTTACTTAGCACTCCATGAACGTGAATGCCAGACTCATGTGCAAAAGCATTTTCTCCAACAATTGCCTTGTTTGGTTGTACAACTACCCCAGATATTCTTGAAACAAGTTTGGATATATATGTAAGTCTTGTAGTGTCTAAGGATACTCTCACCCCATAAAGAGCCATAAGGCTCATTACAATCTCTTCCAAAGAAGCATTTCCTGCTCTCTCACCTAAACCATTTATTGTGCAATGAATCTGTTTGGCGCCACTTTCAACAGCTGCAAGAGAATTAGCCACAGCAAGACCGAAATCGTTGTGGCAATGAATGCTGATAGGTACATTAATATCATTAACAAGCTCTTTTATTAAATATCTCATTGCTTTTGGCATTATTGTTCCTACTGTATCAGGTACATTGATGTAGTCTACCCCTACATCTCTTACAGCCCTATGCATCTCTTTTAAATATTCAAGTTCAGTCCTTGTTGCGTCTTCACATGAAAATTCAACTTCAACTCCATGATCTTTTGCGTATTCCACTCCTTCAATAGCCCTAGCCATAATTTCCTCTTTTGACATCTTGAGTTTGAACTCTCTATGAAGAGGAGAAGTAGCAATGAAAGTATGAACCCTATCTACATTACAATCTAAGGCAACATCAATATCTTTTTTATTTGATCTTGCAAGCCCACAAATTTTTGCCTTAAGGCCCATATCACATATTTTTTTTATAGCTTCTTTTTCTCCAGCTGATGTAATAGGGAATCCAGCTTCAATAGCGTCAACTCCTAATAGATCTAAGCTTTCTGCCATCTTTACCTTTTCTTCTATACTAAAAGCTACACCAGGAGTTTGTTCACCGTCTCTAAGTGTTGTATCAAATATCTTAATTCCTTCTATATTCATCGTTTCTAATACTTTTTTATTATAGTCGCTTACACAAATAACATCTTCCATATTTTCACCTATCATAGTAAATCATGTA
>JAAYWF010000099.1 GCA_012516825.1 Lentimicrobium sp.
CCCCCATAACATGTGATTTTTTATAATGGCTGAGTTTTACTTTTACATTATCTATTCATCTCAAGCTAACAAGTATTATTACGGTCATTAGGCAAACATTGAAGATAGATTAAAAAAGCATAACACTTATCATAAAGGGTTTACTGGAAAATGGAACGATTGGGTAATTGTTTACTATGAAGTATTCGAAACTAAGAACGAAGCTTATCAGTAAAAATCGGCTTAATAGCAGGATTTGCCGGAGTTATGACAACTATGTTAATTACGGATAATAGACTCGGCAATCAATACCTTTCAACCTTAAGGCCTGATACAGCAGCATCAATTCGTAGGGTTATTTTCTTTTCTGAGGCATCGAAGTTTGATGTCAGATAATGGCCTGAACTCTCTTTTTCAAAGCCTTCAAAATTTTTTGAGCTTATTACAGTTGAAGTGAATATTTCACATCCGGAAGTCTCTGGCACCTCTATCGTAATTGAAGCCGCTCCGGCATTAATCCTAACATCGGTTTTATCGTTCAAATCACCCAATTTGAGTGAAATGGAAGCCGCACCTCCATCAATATCAATTTTATCAATTTTAAAAGCTTCCAAATCAAAATCTATAGATGTGGCGCCTGCATCAATATTTAAATCCCAAATAGGCATAGGATTCAGGAATATTTTAGAGTTATTTGTACAATTGAAAGTTCTCGTCTTTCGATCTTTCATTTTCAGTCGTAATATCTTTGAATTACCAGCCGCTTCCGTGTTAAGAGTATAATCGCCAAGGTTTCCTTCTTTTTCAAGTTTTAGTAAAAATTCATTCGTTGTCTCAATTTTATATTTTCCTGCGATTGCATCCAATTCGAGTACTGCATGGCTGATATCAGAGCCATAGCCTTCGCTTAAGATTTGTTTGCTCCATTTACATTTCTCATCATTATCATCATCTTTATCGCGTTTCCACCAATAGCTATCTTTCGATCCGGATATAGACCTATCTCTTGGCTCTTTAGAGGAAATCCAAAAAATTGATAAGGCTACTACAATCAGAGCAAGAAAAATCCTTAGCGCATTGTGTATCGGCAAAAACGCAATACCTACTATTATAATTATGACAGGCCAGAGCGATTTCAAATGGCACCAGTCGAACCAAAAAATATTTAAATTGCGTAATAAAAATATTATCCCAAGCCCGACAAGTAATAATCCTAAAAAATAGTCTTTTGATTTCATTGTTATTGATGTTTTGGTTTGGATAAAGCATTATAAATAAAAACAAATCCAATAATGACAAGTATTAGCGGCCAGAAATGTCGAATATAAAGATCTGGGATAAAACGTACTATTAAAAAAATCAATCCTAATACTATTAAAAAAATACCGACAATAAGGTTTCCTTCCTTTTTTGAATCACGTTTTCCGGTATTTTCAAAAGGCCTTGCAGAAATATTTGAGTCAAGTATTTCCGCTTCATCACTCTTTGTATCATCCTGATTTTTCGTTTTCTCATCTTGGTTATCTTCAGGATTTTGGTTATTGTAGAAAGTATAATAATCATGGTCAGGATTGAATGGAAGGGCAATCCACAAGATTATATATACAATTATCCCACCGGCGCCAGCAAAAGCCAACGCAACAAAAAGAAGTCTGATGATGATTGGATCAACATTAAAATAATTGGCTAAGCCGCCTGCAACACCTGCAATTACCTTGTCGTAGGAATTGCGGTAAACTCGTTTAGATTGTTTCATAATAAAATTATTTTTTGGCTCAAAGTTAAGAAAAAAGAATTTTCATGATATTAGAGTTGACAAATCGAAAATAGTTACACCTTAGTTTCATTTTTATATTTATTTTTGCTTAGTGTGATTAAAAGAGCAGGCTAAAATAATAACATTAAACCTGATGAAAAGAGGATTAGGCTGTATATTTAGATTATTTCTGTTGTTGATTACTCTAATTATAGTGGTGTTCTTTATTGTTTATGCCGTTGCTCCTGTTTATGAATTTCCTGCCCCTACTCCATTTTCCGGAAAAGTAATCAATAACCCTTATCATAAATTAGATACTGCTTTATGGCGGAAAGGCAATTTTCAGGTACAGTCGAAAGTATGGATGGGATTAACCGATGGGAGAAAAAATGAGGCGAAGGCGATTTATGCTGTCTATCATCAGTTAGATTATGATGTTGTAGCCATTACCGATTACATGAAGATCAACAGATTTGAAAAGGATAAAGAGGGCTATATCTCAGCTTATGAGCATGGTTATGGTTTATGGAAAACTCATCAGGTATGCCTTGGAACAAATCATATTACCTGGCTTGATTATCCATTTTATCAAACCCTCAGTCATAAACAACACATCCTGAATACCCTTAAAAGGCATTGTGAAGTATTAGCCATTGTTCATCCTAAGGTAAGAAATGGATATGATTTAAATGACATGAAGTTTTTGTCTAATTATGATCTCTTGGAAGCTCTTAGCCATTATGCGATATCGCTTAATTACTGGGATTTAGCGCTCTCATCCGGACATCCGGTTTATATCATTTCCAATGATGACTCGCATGATGTACTTGATCCTACTAAGGTAGGCAGATATTGCACTTTTTTTAACTCAAAAAGCCTTCAAGAAGATGACGTGTTGTCGGCTTTAAAGTCAGGCAGGGCTTTTGGAGCTTACGTTAATATGCTCGAAGGCGCTGATTTCTACCAAAAAGCGGAAGATCATCGAAACATCCCAATACTCCAATCGGTGGAAGTAGAGAATGATACTCTTACAGTAATAGTAAGTGAACCCGCAGCAGCAATCACTTTTATCGGCCAAAATGGAATAATCCGAAAGATTGTGTCCAATAGTCCAACAGCTTCATATCATATTTCTGACAATGATCAATACATCCGCACTGAGATACTTTTTAATAACAATACTCATTTTTATCTTAATCCGGTAATCAGGCACAATGGTGAGGGACCTGATAAGCCACAAGCGCCTAATGTTAACTATACCAAAACATGGCTGCTCAGGGTTTTTGCTTTTTTTATCATGTTATTTTTCATCAGATTGATAATCAAGTTTAGAAAAAGAAATTCTACAAAAAGAAAAAAAACCTTCCGGCAATCATTTTATAATAGATGATTGGATAAACCCAAATGTTACCAACTGACCTGCTTAAACAAAGATATTTCCATTATCCGGAGGATAATAAATCTTCTTAACAAACGCAAAATCGAAATTTCACCCCTAAAACCAATAATAATGCTGATTCCCATGAAATGAAATCAAAACTTTACTCAAACCACCAACTAAACGGTAGAAAATCAGCAGTACGGCCAATAAAGGTTCTCTAATTAATTAATCCGGAATAAAAAATCATCGTAAAAGGAGGCCGAAATCAAATAAACTTCGTTATTTTGCAAACTTTAAGATTTACTATTAACTTAATAACAAATACAATTAATGGCACAGAACCTATATATTGCTGCATCTGAGGAAATGTCGGGGAAATCATTGATCGTCCTCGGGTTTATGGAACTTTTAACAAGACATGTAAGACGCATTGGTTTTTTTAGACCAATTGTGAGAAACGACAAAGAAGAGGATAGTCACATAAGGCTTATTTCAAACAAATTTAAACTTCCCTTCGAATACTCGTCAATGTATGGTATTACAAACAAGGAGGCTTTTGAATACATACAATCCGGCGAGATGGAAAGTATTTTTACCAGAATTTTGGCAAAATACAAACAGCTGGAGCCACAGTGTGATTTTATTGTGATCGAAGGAACTGATTTTAGAGGGCAGTTAGTCTCTTTTGAGTTTGACATGAACGCCCGTATAGCTAATAACTTAGGCGCACCGATATTAGCGGTTATTAATGGTTTTAATAAAAACTCAAGCCAGATTGCTGATGCTATCCAAATGGTAAGAGGCACACTACGTAGCGAGAGTTGTGCTCAGATAGGAACGGTGGTTAACAGGGCTGCAGAACAGGAGGTTGAAAAGATTGATAAAATACTCTCCAGATATAGTAAAGATGGCGAGATCAGCTTTGTTTTACCCGAAAAGCCGGTTTTGCAAAATATCACTATCCGCCAGACTGCCAAAGCGCTGGGAGCAAAGCAAGTGTATGGGAATGAGGATAGTTTGAATTTCGATGTACAGGATCTGAAAATAGCCGCAATGTCGGTAGATCAGGTTTTAAAAATAATAACAAGCGGCAGCCTTGTAATTACTCCGGGCGATCGGTCGGATATAATTGTCGGGCTTCTAATGGCACAAATTGCCGATACTTACCCTAATATTGCCGGAATACTACTTACCGGAGGGCAAGCCCTAAACCCACAAATTAGTAAACTTCTCGATGGTATAAATCAATTGCCACTATCTATCTTGTCTGTTGATTCGGACACATATGAAACAGCATTGGCTGTTAGCAATATACGACCAGCATTGGCTCCGGAAAATGAAAGACGACTGACAACGGCGCTCAGCCACTTTGAGTCGAACGTTAACATTGACATCTTAGGTAAAAAACTAAAAATTACCCGATCTAAAGTTATCACCCCCATAATGTTTGAATACGAATTATTCGAACGTGCCCGTGCCGACAGAAAACATATTGTGTTGCCGGAATCGGGAGATGAACGAATTTTAAGAGCCGCTGAGATTTTACTGAAACGTAATGTTGTTGATATTACCTTGTTAGGCAATGAAAATGAGATAAATAAAAAAGCAGAATCCTTGCAGATCCAACTTGCGGGTGCAAATATCATTGATCCTCACAACAATGACTGGATTCATGAGTATGCTGACGAATATTTCAAATTGCGTAAGCATAAAGGTATAACAATGGAGCAGGCTTATGAGCTGATGTATGATGTGAGCTATTTTGGCACTATGATGGTACATAAGGGGCATGCTGACGGAATGGTATCGGGTGCGGCAAATACCACAGCCCATACAATAAGACCTGCATTTGAATTTGTTAAGACAAAACCTGGAGTTTCAATTGTGTCCAGCTCATTTCTGATGTGTTTTAGCGACCGGGTACTCGTCTATGCCGATTGCGCTGTGAATCCTAATCCTGATGCCGCGCAGTTAGCCGATATCGCCATTAGCTCGGCCGAAACCGCTATAAATTTTGGAATAGAGCCGCGCATTGCCATGCTATCCTACTCTACCGGAGAGTCGGGTAAAGGTGAAGAGGTGGAAAAAGTAAGAAAAGCTACTCACATAGCTCGTGAGCAGCGTCCCGACTTAAAAATTGAAGGGCCAATCCAATATGATGCTGCTATCGAACCGTCGGTAGCTCAACAAAAGATGCCGGGAAGTGATGTGGCAGGCAAAGCAACGGTTTTTATCTTCCCTGACCTTAATACAGGTAACAACACATACAAAGCAGTGCAGCGCGCTGCAAATGCAGTAGCTATCGGACCGATATTACAAGGGCTAAACAAACCTGTAAATGACTTGAGCCGAGGATGTACAATAAAAGATATTGTAAATACTGTGGTTATCACCGCCATTCAAGCACAGGGAGGAAACTAAAATCGCTTTTAACACTTGCCAGGTTAAGCAAGAAACAGTATCTATCTCTGCCTTACGGCGGATGTCGTTAATAGCCAATAAAAAAAAGTCTAACTACAAGATAGTTAGACTTTTTTCTATGAATGACAACTAACAAATAGTCATTTTCAAAAATATCAGTTAATTATTTCATCACAGCAAACTTTTTGATAAGAGCTTGATCTGATGTCTTGATGCTGATGAAATAAATACCATTATCAAGGTTACTTGAATTAAGCGTAATACTGTTTGTTCCGGCATTGTAGTAGTTATTATTTGCCAGCTGCATTACTTGTTTTCCAGCGGAATTATAAACATCTACCGTTGCCTTGCCGGCTTCTGGGAGCCAAAAATTAACTGTAGATATGTTTAAAACCGGATTTGGAAAAATCTCCACTGAACTCTTTTCAAGATTAACCTCATCTACCCCAACTCCAGAATCAACAGAAAAATGTTTATCTTCCTGGTACCCAAATTTTGAGCCGTTTCCAATGGTTTTCATAACACCGTTAATATAACTCCTTATTGTGTAATAAGTTGTAAGTCCATCTCCACCGGAATCGTAAATTACAAAACGATGACATCCTATTGTGCCGGTATAATATACAGTATCTCTTAAAAAGGCATTTGGCTGAGTATAAGGGCCACCGCTGCCAATCACATTACCATCGCCGTCAAATACCTCCCATGTTGTTTGCCCCGGGTTGGCATCAGTACTCAGGATTATCACAAGAAACTCATTAACGATATCGGGATAAACAGTTTCAAATTCATGACTATCATTGTCAGGATTCTCATCAATACCGTTGTTTGGGTCTGAGATGTAAGCTACAATCTGATTGGATTCCTGAAGGTCGAAAGTAAATTCCGGGATTACAATATGTGTTTTTTCAGTAAATGCTAATGAGCCGGTCCAAGGATGTGTATAGACCAGTTCGCCATTTACTTCAAAATTTACATTTAACGAAACAAGGTTTTCAGCCCCTCTATTTCTTACTATTACCTCAGGTTTAAGCATGCCGTTACACATTTTTTCCGGAATATTCATTACGCTAAAAAGCTCAGCATCAAGTAAATAATCAGGAGTACTCATTGTAACTAATTTTGCTTGCATTATCTCTTTGCCAGAATTGTTCTGTACAAAAGCAATCAGGTCGCAATTCTCTTTACTCCAAGCCGGATCAATAGTGAAAGGTAAGGTTATCTCGACAACGTTTGAATTTGAAAAATCGAGCGGCGTTCCGGTTTGAGTTGGGATTATGTCTCTTGTAACCCAGTTCAAATCGGTCATACCCATCCAGCTATACTGTATGTTGGATTCCGTAAGGAAAAGTTGAAGTACAATATTATTATAAGTAGTGCTTACCACTTTTTCGATAACAACTGTAGCTTCATAATTATTTCCTGAGATATTTTGATACGATAGCGAGATGCTAAAGTTACTAGGAACACCTATCCGCTGGTCGTATCTGGTTTTATAAGCATTGTAATTAGATTGACCAGCGCCACCGCCGCCAACATGATTAATTATACCATCAAACCAAGTTGTAGGATAACTCGACACGCCATAATAGGCTGCCCGAGCAATGGTCTCTGCGGTATAAAATTGAGGCACGCTGAAAGAAGATGTATGAATAGCAATTGGAGCAATATCAAGCCCGGCATCTAACATATCTTTTATGCCATTAGCTGCAGCAGGACAATAAGGGCAGTTAACGCCTGTAAATAACTCAACGACGACTTTGTCGCGAGCTACTTGTGAAAACAAGGTCTGTGTAAAAAACAACAGAGTGACAGAAATAAGTGTTAATGTTCTCATGGAATTTATGTTTTAATTAAAAAAATTATTGGTAACGATTCTTGGCAAAATTAAATAATTTGAAATAGCCTAAACAAAAATTTAAACGTTGTTTGATTTTAGTGAGTAACAGCAATTTTATAATTGAAATATTCCTTCCCTATCCAGCCTGAAATAAAGTATATTCCAGAATTTAAATCATCGGTAGAAAAGGAAATCTGATTTAAACCAGGTTGGTACTGCCTGTCGGTAATATCCTTAACAACCTGCCCTAAATGGTTAAACATTTTAAAATTAACAGATTGTGGCTGATAAAGCTTAAATTCGATATTGCCGGTAGATACAACAGGGTTAGGAAAAATATTGACCATCTCCGAAAAATACTCTTCATCAATGCTTATGGTACCGCCAACATCAAACTGTGCTGATGAAGAGCTTCCAAACATTGTCCCGGAATGTATTTGAGAGCTACCGCCATAAAACAGAACAAAAAAACCAGGGGCTTCAATGCCATTTCCTCCGGCATCGTAAATGGTGAACAGATAACAACCATTTTCATCAAAATCCATTAATTCAGTAACTATTACTCCAGGAGTAGAATATGGGCCTCCGGAAAAAATTATTTCGCCATCACTATCCTTTACATCCCATGTAATTTCCTCCGGATTATTATCAAATTTGATCATTAATTTAACCTCAGTGGGGGTAGCAATAGCAGCATCAAAATCGTAAGAGATTGTATTGTTTTTCATATATTGGTCACTTGCGTTATTTGGATTTTCCAGAGTGATTTGCAGTACATTTTGAGGTTTCACAACAAAACTGATTTCGGGCAGAGCCACTTCTTCGGATTCGAGAAAAGCAAGGTTTCCCGTCCAGTTGTATGTCTGCTGGGAAGATTCGTTAACATTGTACACTATTTCGGCTGAGGTAAGGGTATTGCTTCCATAATTAGCCAAAGTAATTGTTGGGCTATACTTGCCAAAACAATTTGTAGCAGTAAGGTTGGTAAGATTAAAAATTGCTGCATCGTTAGCAAAGAGCGGTTCAAAAGGTTCTGATTCACTGTTGGCTGCCTGCATTACATTTTTTGTTCCACCCTCTTGAATAAACCCTACAACACCGAGTTGGGCCATGTTATAAATATTGGCCAACTTCCAGGACTGGCTAAAAATAACGTAGTCCCCTTGCTCCCATGCTGCAGGAATTGAAGTTCCTAAGTGGTTTGGAAGCATCTTTTTCATCACATCATAAAATGTCTTTTCACCATTTGAGCCGGGTGCCGAGGTAAATTGAATCACCTTTTCGATAACAGCAATCTGGGCTTTAAAGCTACCCGTAATATCCTGCTCAGCAGTAATCCGCATAACAACATTAATGATATCCTGGGCCGGAGACAAATAATGATACAGATCAATACTAAAAGGAGACGGAACAGAATAGGCTTGATTGATCAAATTCTGAGTAAAACCGCTTGGGGCGCCCGGATAACCAAATCCGGATCCGGAAGGGATAACGCCGTCAAGTACGGCTGTAGGAACACCATTGATACCATAATAGGATACTCTTGCGTTGTTTTCTGCTACATTATGCAAATGCATAGGATCATAACCGGGAAAATACCAATGGTATTTGATCGCCGTAATTTTGTCGCGATTCTGATTTAGTAAAGCATCAAAAGCAGGATTTTGCGAAGCACAAGGACCACACGAAGCATTAGTGGCTTCTTCGATAAGTACCAAACGCTGAGTTTGAGAAAAAACAACAAATGGTAATAGTAAAACACTTAAAATTAGTAACTTAATTGTTTTCATAAATGCGTGATTAATAATACATAAATTAATATGCAAATATATCTATTTCTTATTGATCATAATAAAAACATCAGGTTGAATTAA
>JAAYWF010000100.1 GCA_012516825.1 Lentimicrobium sp.
AGGAATATGAGCAATTTCAAAAGTAACACACTGTTGATTTAAATAAAATATATTTGCGTAGGGAATTAATCCAGATTGCGCATTTGCCAATGTTAAAATCATGATTAAATTTTTAACAATAATTTAGAACAATCGGTTATGATATCTTGGTGCAATGTACATTTTGATTTTTTTTTTAGCATGATCCGACAAAAAAATTACGCGATTACATTTTTAAAAGAAATAAGAGATTATTATTTAAAGAAAGATTTAAGTGAATTCAATGTGTTATTCATAAAAACAAGTTGA
The DNA here is from genome assembly GCA_012516825.1 of Lentimicrobium sp. Lineage (GTDB taxonomy): Bacteria > Bacteroidota > Bacteroidia > Bacteroidales > 4484-276 > RZYY01. The sequence goes on from JAAYWF010000100.1 coordinate 289, forward strand.
TCATGAGTTTCAAAAATTTTTACTATCAACCAGTTTTCTCCTCCAAACTCAAGGGAAATATCTTTTCGGTCATCTTAATAATGTTTATTCTAAGCGCCTGTCATCAGGAAGTTGAAAATGTAGAACAGATTGAAAATATAATACCTACAACCCGTATGGACACAATAAGTTATATTATGGGATATGACTATGGTGTTGGAATTGCTGAAAAGGAGATCGGCGCCAACCCATTACTTATTTATAAAGGACTTTACGATGCTTTAAACGACAGGCAGCCTTTGTTGGACGACACTTTGCAAAATCGTCTTATTGAGGAGTTTTCTTTTGAATTAGAAGAGATCGAAAAGCAAAGGTTTGAAGTAATGCTTGCACAAAACAGGAAAAAGGGTGAAGAATTTCTTCTTATAAACAAAGAAAAAGAAGGTGTTCATTCACTGCCAAGCGGGTTGCAATACAAAATACTGAAGTTTGGAAACGGCCCCTATCCCATGCTCGACGATAGTATCAGCATACATTACCGCGCAATGTATATTGATCGTACTACCTTTGATATGACCTATGATGAAGGGCCTGTAAACGTTAAACTCAGTCATTTGGTAAAAGGCCTTACAGAGGGTATTAGGCTAATGCAAACAGGCGCTATATTCGAGTTTTATCTTTCACCAGACATTGCCTATGGCAATAGTAATTATCTTGATTTGATACCTGCCGGATCAACAGTGATCTATACCGTAGAGCTGATTAAAATTTTTTAGAACAAAGTTAACTATGAGAAATTTTATTTACCACAATCCAACAAAAATTATCTTCGGCGAAAATGTTTTACATAAAATTTCCGCTGAGATCCCTGCCAATGCACGTATTATGCTTACTTACGGCGGTGGATCAATCAAAAAGAACGGGATTTATCATCAGGTAGTCAGCGTTCTCGAAGACTTCTTTTTTATTGAGTTTGGTGGTATTGAACCAAATCCGCAATATTCTACTCTTATGAAGGCTGTGGATTTGTGTCGGAAAGAGAAAATTGATTTTCTATTATCAGTAGGTGGAGGTTCGGTGCTTGATGGAACCAAATTCATTGCTGCTGCATCCTTATTTGATGGCGAACCATGGGATATATTAGAGAATCAATTAAAGGTTACATCCGTAATTCCTTTTGGCGCCGTGTTGACCTTACCGGCAACCGGATCGGAAATGAATGCTTTTGCGGTGATATCACGAAAGGAAACCGGCCAGAAACTTGATTTTGGCACACCTCCATTTACTTATCCGCGATTTTCGGTTCTCGATCCGAATTTCACTCGTACTCTGCCACACAGCCAACGAATAAACGGTGTTATTGATGCATTTGTACATGTTACAGAACAGTATTTGACTTTCCAACAAAATGCCCCACTAAATGACCGGTTTGCCGAAGCCATAATGAAAACTCTGATTGAAGAAGGCTTGAATTATGTAAATGAACCTGAAAATATGTCTGTTGCCAAGAATATTATGTGGTGTTCAACAATGGCGCTTAATGGACTAATTGCTACAGGATTGATAACTGATTGGGCTACACACAAAATAGGCCATGAACTTACAGTGTTGCATAATATTGATCATGCAAGCACTTTGGCTATAGTATGGCCGGGAATGATGCGCGTGATGTCGCAGATTAAAAAAGAAAAACTGTTGCAATATGCTGAAAGGATATGGGACATAAATAATGGAGATGATGAAGAACGTATTGAAAAAGCTATTTCTAAAACTGAAGCTTTTTTTATCAGCCTTGGCGCTAAAACAAGATTATCCGATTATAAGCTTAATAAAACTACAATCGTACAAGTAGTTGAGAATCTGAAAAGAAACGGATTTGTAGCTATAGGTGAACAAAAATTGGTTACACCCGAAAAAGTGATAGCTATACTTGAAAGTCGAATGTAGTCTTTTTTGGAGTCTCTTAACTAAAACAGCTAAAAAGATGAATCAACAACTATTTAGAAAAGGGACATCCGAGATATAGTCAAATGTTGGATACATAAATATCTGAAAAACTTAGTTCAGAGCAGACTCAACTTTTAAAAATCATATCGTAAGCATAATTTCAGCCATTTGCTATTGTAACCGAGGCAAAAGTCCTTTTCAACCCCTTTTTATACTCAACAGCAGGATAGCCAAAAATTACAAATATACCTTCGCGGCTTGGGTATTTAATTCCATATTTCCAGCGTAGTTTTTTTGCTTTGCCTCTCCATATAATTTTTAAAATTGCTCGTTTTATTAATTTTTTCTTTTTTACCAAATGAAAGGTCCAACTTGTCTTTTCATATTTTTTTATAAGATAAAACAATTGACTCTCATATTATTTGGCGTTCTGGATTTTAAATAAAAAAGGTGACCTCTGTGTCACCTTTTTTTCCGATTTATCTTTTAATTCCCGTCAAAAGCTGTATTTTATTTTTACCATTATCATGTTCAGGTCTTTTAATCCCAAAAAAAGATTATCGCCTTTTCCATCTGAAATAACTGAAGAAATACTCGTTTCCACATTTGGAGTAACCATATAAACAACTTCGGGGATATAAACGATGGCGTAGTTTTTTTTTAGGCTATTCCAGTCAGTTACGATAAAGCCTCCTGAAAGTGGGCTTATCTTTAATTTTTCCCTAAAAAAGCTTCGGTCATATCGCATAAAAAAGTAGTCATTCAACTCCTTTACTCTTCTTTCGTGAATAAATCCATGGAGATACTGCAAATTCAGGTACGATCCATCCGCAAACATATAATCGCCACCTACAATAAAACGAGCAAAGGGTTTAGTTTTGTCAATGTACAGTGAATCTACGCTAAACGGAAACGGAACTATTAATCCGGCTGCAAACTTATTTGTCATTATCACATCTTTTTCGGGTATGAACATTGCCGCTTCAGCCCAAATGCCACATCCACCTAAAGTTGTAGCCAGATCGGCGCCAATGATATGATTCCGATAAAAAATAAGTTCCGACCGAAGTTTAGTGGCCCCGTCAAAGCCAAGCCGCTCGAATGAGTTTTTTAAAGGAACGGGAAGACCGTCGTAAGCCAAGGCATAACTGAGAGAGAAGTCAATACCGGCAGCAAAACCTTTAAAACGCAATCCACCTGTTAGATTCTCTTTCAGATTAAGGCGAGGCATGATCAGGGAGTCGGAAAAGCTTTTTATATAAAGATTTCCCGGCAGTTCCATCTTTGGATTCAACAGACCTGAAAAAATCCCGACAGGCATATTTGCCGGACGAAAAAAAGGAAAAAGCGCTACCTGAACTGAAAAATCATTATTGAAGTAATAATTCATACTTAATGCTTCTGTTCCACGCTGGCGACCGAAGTCGAGTATGTCTTCCAGATCGTAAGGGTTCAGGTTATTTGTCGGATTGAGCTTATCAGCAGTCCCCCAGTTGATGTGTTGCCTACCCAAAGTAAGATCAAACTTTTTGCCCGGAAAATTATTTATACGAATATAAGCTTCCCTGATCTCAAACTGATAAGGATCAACAATTCCTTTGTTATACAGGTCGTTGATTGAATATAGAGATGGTAACCCAAAATTACGAATCCACATTTCGCTATGAAAACGAACCTGATTTGAAAAGGGCTTATCAAGATTAATAGTTAAGCGATTTTCATTCCATGCCCAATCGTTTTTATCTTTTAGCAAAAAGCGTTGGTCGGTACGTAAATTGCCGGTAAATCCAAGGCTGTTTTCATTTTGGGCTAATGTCGAGTCGGAAAATATTATTAGAGAGGCTACTATTAGAGCAAAAATTTTATTGGTCATATCATTTTTAATTGAAATGAAGCAAAAAATGAAACATTATTCACTGTTTATTCAACCAATTTTCTCACAGTAAAATCATCATCGGTCAGATTGGTATCATATTGAACATCGTACATCTGCATTTTCGTAGTGTGATTTTTTTTCAAATCGGTCATCACTATTTCTGATGCACTCCAGTAATTTCCAACTTTGGTAAAATGGTAGTGAGCCTCTTTAAATTTGTTTCCGGCCTTGTCGAAATACTGGATCAATTCATTGTAATAGTGTTCCTTATTAATGTGAATGATCAATTTTGAATAATCTGATTTTGCTTTTGGCGTCAGTTCAATTATGAAAACATCCTTTTCCGTACTAAGCATTTTTGAATTATACTTATCCGAAAACTGGACAGACTCCATATCATCATAACAGAAGTCAGTTCCGGCAAAATTTTGGTTTTTTGCGCTCGATGCAATTCTTCTTTCCTTCCCGTAAGCGGGTAGGTATAAATACATTACATCATTGGGTAGCGAGAGGACAGAAATGCCTGCTTGTGAGGCCGGCGCTGTGAAACGCATCAAACGCTTGTTATTACCCAATTGATTTACAATGGCTTCGCGCACTTCCTCCTTGCCGTTTTTATCAATAAGGATGATTTTGTTTTTCCCCTTCATGTTTTTGGGTGAATAGACAACCTGGTCCATTTTTTTTACAATATCGGCAGCCGATTGTGCCGACAGGCTTATATCTCCTACTAAGAGAAGAATTAATCCTAAGATACTGATTCTAAATACTTTTTTCATGATTTTTACTTTTATTTTATTTATTATTAATTGAATTTTTTTTTCTGTTTGCTAAAATTAAGATCGCCGGCAGTATGGTGAGAGCGCCTAAACCTGAGCCTATCATACTTACTGCGATAAGAAGTCCAAAGTTCTGAAGAGGTACAAGCTGTGAGAAGAGCAGTACAATAAACCCGGACGAAACGGATAATACATTGATTACCACAGCTTTTCCACTGAAGAATAACACTTTTTCAATAGCCGAATCTACACCCTCCCCAGCAATAATGAAATTATTGAAGCCGGTCATAATATGAATGGAATAATCTATACCAATACCCATTACAATGCTTGCAACCAATACGGTAGCTATATCCAAGGTGATCCCGGTAATTCCCATAAAGCCCAATAAAATAATTACTGTGGTAACTACCGGTATAGCTGTAATTACTCCTTTTTTTAGTGATTTCAGAATTGATCCTACAATCAGCACCACCATTGCAATAGCAATCAAAAGGCTTGTGTACTGGCTTTTTATCAGGCTTTCGTTCAGTCGTACATAAATAGATGGCATTCCGGTGATGCTCATTATATAATTATCGCTTTGATTTTCATTGATAAAGACCTCCATTTTTTTGATGAATGTCTCCATCTCATCACTATCAATAGATGCAAACTTGGCCTGAATAATTCCTTTCGACAGGTCATCGTTCACAAGTTGTTCCATAATTTCTTGCCCGTCAAGTAAAAACCATAATTGCTCAATTTTTTCTTTTTCATCCGGAATAGCAAGCCCTTCGCCCATGGCATCGTTCATTTGTTCTATTAGGTCGGCAACGGATTGAGCAATAGTGATATTTGGATCGGTTTTCATGTAGGTCTCTGTTTTCATCATCATTTTTAGAATTTCCGGCTCCTGAATATCACCTTCAAAAACCAAAAATATCGGCATGGTGCCACCAAATTTTTCCTGCATAATGTTTTCGGTGATGCGAGTGGGGTTGTTCTTTTTAAAATAATCAACAATGTTGATGCTGGTTTTTATTTGGAAAATGCCCCAGATACATATTATTAATACACCTCCCCATATACTTAATGTTCTGACCGGATGGTTGAACACAAAATGCACAAGCGGCATCAAAAGTCTGTCTATCAAGGTGTTTTTAGACTCTTTTTTTGTTGTGGATTTTATTTTTTGTTCTTTTCCAAATGCAGCAATTAGCGCTGGTACAAAAAAGATTGAAAGTAGTAATGCTATGGCTGTTCCAAGCGCGGAAAATACCCCAAAGTCTCTGATCATTAGGAGATAAGATCCAAAAACAAAAGAAATAAATCCCACAATTGTAGTGCTTGATGCAAGGATTACCGGCACAATGATATAAGTCAGCGCTTTGACAATTGTCTTTTTCTTATCTCCTGTTTTTGAGTTGTTTATACTGTTAACCACATGGATGGCATATGCGCTTCCAACTGCCACCAGAACAACTGGCGTAATATTGGTAACAATGGTAAGCTCGTATCCTATGTAGGCCATAATTCCTATTGTCCAAAGTATGGCGATTCCTGCTGCAAGCAATGGCATAAGCAATCCTCTGAGTGATTGGAAGCTAAGAATCAAAACTCCTGCAATAAATATAAATACCACAGGGATCAACCATATTATATCATTAAGTATCAGGTCGTTTACATCGTTCATCATTAAGGGGAGCCCGCCGAAATAAAGTTTCCAGGGCAGCTTCATCTCTTCAATTTTTGTTTTAATCTCTCGGGCAACAGATTGTTTATCCCCCTCGGGCTGCAAAGTAAACATGATTGCTGTGGCTTTTCCATCATCAGAAATGATAGTTCCTTTGTACATCTCTTTCGACATGGCATAATCCCGTAGTTCATCCAGCTCTTTTTGCTCGCTGGGGAGATCATATTCGTCAACCAATTTCCCGATTTCGATACCCCATTCCGAACTGGTAATATTCATAATGTTGGTCATACTTGTTACATAGGAAATCCCCTGAGTAAACTGGATACTGTCGGTTATTTGTCGGATACCTTCAAGAACCTCTGAAGTGAAAACATCATCGGTTTCTAGAACGATAATTCCCATGTCGTTACCACCAAATTCATTACCTATTTGCTTGTAAAGATGAGCCACTTGATCACCATCAGGTAATGAAGAGATAATATCTGGATTGATAGTAATATACCTAAGCCCATATCCGAAAAAAAGGCTCAGCGCAACTACAATAATAATAATCAGCCACTTCAGGCGGATAATTAGTTCTGCTAATTTGGTTTGGAATGCCATAAAATTTGTAATATCTATACTATTAATGTTTTAAAGTCAAATTCGTAAAAAATTAAAAGGGCTAAATCCCTGTTTATTAATGATTAAAATTATAATATTTGTACTATTAATGTTTTATAGTCAGTTTTAATTAAAAAAAATTATTTTGCTATTCCATTGTTTAAAATGTAAATCAATCCTTCGAAATGCGGCGCATATTCATTGTATTTACCTTGCAGAAAAAATGAAATTTCAAGCCCCTTCAAAACCATTAAAAAGATATCAAGTATTACATCAATATTTTCGCTAACCTTAAATTCTCCAGCCATGACACCTTCCATCACAATTGTTTTAAATTTTTCTTTTTCCCATTCATCTAAATCACTTCTTAACTCATCAATAAAATGGAATTGTTCGAAAAAGTCAGCTTTAAGGGTTTCGTGGTAGTTTGAGGCTGAGTTTAAAATCTCCATCCGTTTGAGCAAATAGTTTTTAAGTTTTTCAAAAGCGCTGTATTCTTTATTTTCAACAATAGGGTTTAGTTGGGCTTTCAGATTTCCAAACTCTTTAGAAATTACCTCTCTGAATAACTCCTCTTTGCTTGCAAAATGGTAGTAGAGCGACCCTTTGGCTTTTCGTGCAGTTTTAGCAATCTCGTCCATCGAAGTTTTATGGAACCCAAAACGGCTGAAAAGCCTATCAGCAACAGACAAAATTATATCGCGGGTATCGTTAACAGCCATCGAACATTTTGTAATAAAAACGTTTTTCGGTACAAAAGTAATAATTTTAGTTTAAAAAAACATTTCTTTTTAAATTTTATTGTATCAACCATTGCCTATCGCTTTTATTTCTCTTTTGTACATTTGCGATCAGCATGAAAAAAATATTGAAAAAAGAGTTGTTGGCCTATCTTGGCATGTCGGTAAACACTGCGATTGTAGGTTTATCTTTTATTTTTATGAAGATGGCTCTCCGATATACCGATCCGGTTGTTATGCTGGCGCATCGGTTTTCATTTGCTTTTCTTGTACTTATTTTGATGCAGTTGTTTGGCTTGGTTAAGTTCCCGAGTTTCAGTTTTTCAAGGATCAAGCCCCTTTTACTTTTGGCATTGTTTTACCCGCTCATGTTTTTTCTGTTACAAACTTTTGGAATACAGTATAGTACTGCTTCTGAGGCGGGAATTATTTTTGCTGTGATTCCGGTGTTAACTACCCTTGTAGCTTCGGTTTTTTTGAAAGAGAAAACGAATTTATTGCAAAAAACCGGCATCTTAATGTCTGTAGCCGGTGTGTTTTACATTATCTTTAAAACCGGTATCCACAAAAACGACACCGATCCCTTAGGGGTCGTATTACTTTTGCTTTCCGTTTTGTCTATTATAGCCTATTACACTATCGGAAGAAAACTCGGCCATACATTTTCGCCGGTTGAACTTACAGTATTGATGAGTTATCTTGCTTTTATCATTTTCAACATTTGGGCGCTCTCTCATCATTTTTTAAATGGCACTCCTTTCAAATTTATTGACCCGCTGACTCATTCCGGCTTCTTGATACCTATATTGTATCTTGGGGTTCTTTCTTCGCTGCTTACCTCTTTCCTCTCCAACTATGCGCTAACGGCTATTTCAGCATCCAAAATAGCGGTTTTCAACAATCTAAGCCCAGTGATTGCAGTTTTTGGAGGTGTAGTTTTTCTAAATGAAAAGTTATATGGCTATCATTTTATTGGCGGTATGCTTGTTTTAGTCGGTGTAGTTTCCACTATTTCTGTCAAAAGCCTTAATAAACCTAAATCAAACATTTGACCAAATGCATAGACGATTAAGATAATGTTGATAGTAATTGGCTGCAAAGCCAGCAAGACTCAAAATTTCTACTTTTGCTTTTTTTATTGACATAATCTGATTAAATACTTAAAGTGTATGTCTCAAAGTAACTTTTCAGCCGTAATTTTCGACCTTGATGGCGTGGTAACTCAAACGGCTTTAGTGCATAGCACAGCATGGAAAATGATGTTCGATGATTTTTTAAAAAAATGGGCTAAACGCAACAATCAGCCATTCATAGAGTTCGATCATGAACGCGATTATCTTCCCTATATTGATGGTAAACCTCGTTATCAAGGTGTTCAGTCGTTTTTGGAACACAGGGGTATTGGCATCCCTTATGGTTTACCCGTTGATCCACCTGATGCGGAGACGGTATGTGGGTTGGGTAACCGGAAAAACAAAGTATTCAATGAGATATTACAGCGTGATGGCGTACAGGTGTATTCATCTACTGTAAAGCTAATCCATCAGTTGAAAGATAGAAATATAAAGATTGGCTTAGCTTCTTCAAGTAAAAATAGCGCGGCTGTATTACAGGCTGCCGGCTTGCTTCATCTTTTCGAAACACGTGTTGATGGGGTTGTTTCTGAAAAAATGGGATTAAAAGGTAAGCCGGCTCCCGATATTTTTTTAACGGCTTGTAAACATTTGCAATGTACACCATCAAAAGCTGTAGTTGTTGAAGACGCAGTTTCGGGTGTACAGGCCGGTCGGAATGGTAACTTTGGATTGGTATTGGGAATCGCACGCGAAGGAAACGCAAAAGCGTTGAAACAAAGTGGCGCTGACATAGTTGTGGGCGACCTGGGCGAAATTGAGTTAAAAGATATCGAAGAGTGGTTTTGTAACGGCCTTGAGGATGACAACTGGTCGCTTAGCTATTACGACTATGATAAGACAAAAGAGCGTTCGCGCGAAGCATTATTGACAATAGGTAATGGTTATTTCGGCAGCCGTGGGGCTTTCGAAGAATCAGTAGCCAATCCGGTAAATTATCCAGGGACTTATGTTGCAGGTCTCTACAACCGGCTTGTTTCAAGAGTTGCTGAACGCGATATAGAAAATGAAGATTTTGTCAGAATACCAGATTGGCTACAGATCACCTTTCGAATAGATGGGGGAGATTGGTTCGACCCTAACAAAGCTGAAATAGTGGATTGTTACCGTAACTTAGACTTTCGTAATGGGATATTGCATCGTGTAATTACAGTTAAAGATAGTGATGGTAAGGAAACCCTGATCCAGTCGTGGCGCTTAGCATCCATGAAAGATCCGCATCTCGCAGCGTTAAAATATACTATTTCACCTATTAACTATAAAGGGAAAATTACCTTGAGATCCACCCTTAATGGTAATATTATTAACGATGGAGTGGATCGTTACCGCCAGTTAAATCAAAAACATTTGCAATCTCACAATGCCGGCGCTGAAAATAATATTTGCTGGTTGGTTACCAAGACATCTCAATCAGGCATTCAAATAGCACAGGCTGTGAGATGCGATGTTTTCCTTGAAAACAAACGTGTTTTGACTACAGAAGAGAGAATCATAGATAAAAGTGAAATTCATATGCTTTTTAGTACGCAGATTGAAACATTTCAGGTTTTTACAGTTGAGAAGGTCGCAGCAATTTACACCTCTAAACACGACGATTCGCCCAATCCGCTTGAAGATGCCAAGGCAAAGATCAGCGAAACGATCTCGTTTAATCAACTTGTTAAAGATAGTAAAGCAGAATGGAAAAAAATATGGAGTCTGATTGATATTAATATTCAAGGCGACAGGCTGGCACAAAAACTTTTACGACTGCATCTTTACCATTTGATGGTCTCTTTTTCGCCGCACAATCAGCATTTTGATGCGAGCATAACAGCAAGAGGCTTACACGGAGAGGCTTATCGCGGACATATTTTTTGGGACGAGCTTTTTATTCTGCCATTATATGCTATGCACTTTCCCGAAGCTGCCCGCTCCATGCTGATGTATCGCTATCGGAGGCTTGGCAAAGCCCGTGAATATGCGATCGAACACGGTTATAAGGGAGCAATGTTTCCCTGGCAAAGCGGTAGCGATGGAAGAGAAGAGACTCAAATAATTCATCTTAACCCTGTTTCGGGAAAATGGGGGGATGATTATAGCTCATTGCAACGACATGTGTCATTAGCCATAGCTTATAATATATGGAATTATCTGAAGATTACCGGAGATATAAATTTTCTTAGAGATTACGGCGCTGAGATGTTTTTTGAGATATGCCGATTCTGGGCATCAATGGTGGAAAAAGATTGTGATGGAGGCAGATACTCTATTAAAAATGTTATGGGACCTGATGAGTTTCACGAAGCATATCCCAACTCAACAGAAGGCGGGTTGAAAGATAACTCCTATACCAACCTCATGGTAGCCTGGATGATGAGCAAAGCTCCCGATTTATTGGAACTACTGAAACCTGACGATCAAGCTCTGATAAAATCGAAGTTGCTTCTCAACGATAAGGAGCTGACGAAGTGGGAAGATATCTCCACAAAAATAAATATCGTTGTTCAGAATGGTATCATTGCCCAATATGATGGATATTTTGACTTAAAGGAGCTTGACTGGGATTTTTACAAGAAAAAATATGGTAATGTGCATAGGATGGATCGGCTGTTGAAAGCTGAAGGCAAATCGGCTGATGAATATAAAGTCGCTAAACAGGCCGACACGATAATGACCTTTTACAACTTGACCGAAGAGGAGGTTACACAAATTCTTAAACGATTAGGATATTGCTTGACGGAGGATTATTTGAAGCGCAATCTTGATTATTACCTTGGGCGAACCTCGCATGGCTCAACACTCTCAAGAGTGGTTCATGCTTATGTTAGTAATAAGGTTGGCAATAAGGTGGATAGCTGGAAACTGTATAAGGAGGCGCTTATCAGCGACTTTACCGATATACAGGGAGGCACAACCGGCGAAGGAATTCATACAGGTGTTATGGCCGGTACCGTTTTAGTAGCTTTACGATCTTTCGCTGGAGTAGATATCAAAAATGGAATGTTGTATATCTCTCCCAATATGCCCGAACATTGGGAAGATATTAGGTTTAATATCGGACTAAGTTCCGACAGGATATTTTTTAATGTAACCGCTAAAAAGATTGAATTGAAAATGGAAGGGGTCTCAGAAAAAATCCTTGTAAAAATAAAAGGAGAGAACTACAACCTGTTTAAAGAGCAGAAGCTGATTATAACCTTCTAAGCAAGCTCTTTCAAAACTAAATAATCAACAGGAAGTACTTTTTTTAATGTGCTGTATCACTTATTATGCTCCTAAATATTACTTTGTATTTTGCGTTACAGATAGAAAATTTTCAAAATATGAAATTTCCCGTAATCTTAAGTTCAGTTTTGATTTTGGCTTTTTCAACAACCATATATGGTCAGGTTTCTGATGATATCAATAAAAAAGATTCGGCAGGGCTGAAACAGGGTTTTTGGCGACAAACTGACGAAGAAGGAAGATTGAAGTACGAAGGCCAGTTTAAAGATGATATTCCTTATGGCGAGTTTAAGCGATACGACGTAAATGGAAAGCTAAAAACCATATCCTATATCTCTGATAATGGAAGACGTTCGTTTACTCGCTCCTTTCATCCTAACGGAAATGTGATGAGCGAAGGGCTTTATATCAATCAAAAAAAAGATAGCCTATGGAGATTTATTGACGAAGCGGGTAATTTGTTAACTACAGAAACCTATCAAAATGGAATCAGAAATGGTGAAATGAAAGCCTACCATCCTGATGGCCAGATTATTGAAATACTCAATTATACAAATGACGTAAAAGATGGTAAATGGCAGCAGTATTTTATGAACGGACTGCCTAAACTTGAAGCTGTTTACAGCGAAGGGGTATTGTCAGGTCATGCCAGATATTTTTATACTAATGGAGTTGTAAGCTCAGAGGGCGAATACGTAAATAATCTGAAGTCAGGCGAGTGGAGGGTTTATAACGAAAAGGGAAATTTAGTGATGATCGAAATATGGGAAAATGGAATTGTTAAAGAGAAAAAAGCTTTGGATAATTAACTACTCCGGGAGAATTATTTTTGTTGACTTACTATCGGTTTGTTTTGCACCACGATATTAAATGAGCGCTTTCACCACCATTATTTCATTTGTTTTTAATGGAAAAATAATCTCGATTAATTTTTCTGAACCAGTAGCTTTTAAGCCATCTGCTACAGTATTTGAATTTCTTTGTACGATTGAGAACAAAAACAGCTTGATACAAGAGTATGCCAGGAAGGATTACGAAATTTTTTCTGTTTCACTGGCTCAACTGGATGGTAGAGGGGGATTGGAATATAAGAGTTTTGATCCGCATTTACTTCTACTGCCGATGATGCACGGCAAGCAACTGATAATCAACAGAGACGAACCTAAAATAGACCCACCGTCCGATATTTACAATTTTAATGCTCCAGAAGAAGAGATTGTAGAACTTTTGCATAGCATAGAAGATGACAGGAATACGAAAATATTGGAGACCATGGGTCTGATGTATCTAAAGCCATTTACTCTTGAAGAGGCTCTACGCCTTAAATATAGATATCCGGATGCTTTGGTTATCAATGGTTTGACACACACCCGTCATTTACATATTAAAAATAAGATGACTTTGCAGAGAATCCTCGATATTTCTGATGTTGCAGAATTAAACTTTATGGTTGAAGATAAAAAGTTTCTTGCTTTCGGAGCGGGAGTAAATATAAATGAGGTAATCACCTTTTGTAAAAGGAGTATGGTTCGGCTAGCCGAAACCTTGCAGCAGGTCGGATCGGTGCAGATTAGAAATCAGATTACTTTAAGTGATATCCTTACAACGGCTGTTCTAAATGGAGGATTGATTTCCTTTCTTACTGCTTTGGGAAGCCGGCTTAGGCTTGCAAGTGTTATTGGAAATCGCGAATGTAAACTTGAAGATTGCTATTCAGAGCATCAAAAAATTAACATAAAACCTGATGAGTTAATTACACTAATTATCATTCCAAAATTAGTAGATAACGAGATTATAAAATCTGTTTAAGGAATGGGTAGTTAAACTAGTTTGACAGACTGTTAATTGTCTGTGTCAGTCGTAATTACAAAGAATTTATCATGATAACTGATGCTTGTTTAATTTTTATTCTATGCGAAGAATTAACTATTCTATTTAATACGGAATCTGCAATTGTCTGTTTTTCGATTAATTTATCCTGTCTTGTCCACTTTAATGCGACAGATTTAGTTTTTCGATTATTTTTATAAAA
>JAAYWF010000101.1 GCA_012516825.1 Lentimicrobium sp.
CTGCCGGCACTTCATTACCCGAATTGGCAACCTCTGTTGTGGCTACAGTGAAAAAAAACTGCGACATAGCTGTTGGCAACATCATAGGTTCTAACATTTTTAACATTTTTCTTATTCTCTCAGTAAGTAGCTTAGTAAGACCAATAAAATATGACATCTCCTTTAACAACGACCTTTATGTACTTGCTGGTGGCACGTTATTTCTTTTTATAGCTATGTTCACTGGAAAAAGAAAAACACTTGACCGCTGGGAGGCTATGATCCTGCTAATAGCTTATATTATTTACATTCTGTTAATCATTTACAAGGGATATTAACCTCATTGACACCGACATTTCCTGATTTGCACCTTTTAGTGCGGCAAATGCACTAAAATATAATCATAACTAATTGAAAACCTATGGTTTATTTTTTGGAATAAAAAAAGATACAAGTCAGAAAAAAATACTGCTGGAGCAACACAGTCGGAAAATAATACAGGTAGTTTACACTCAAACTTAAATCGTATTGCTGAAGAGCTTTAACATAAGTTATTATACTTTTGCCAGATCAATCACTGTTTTATGAAGCCGATTAATCGCTTAATAATCGTTGTTTTTAAAATTATCAAATTATAAAACTTCTTCCATGATTATTTCTTTGTTGGTACTTACAGTCGGCCTTGCCCTATTAATCAAAGGCGCTGATTGGCTTGTAAATGGAGCATCAGCGCTCGCAAAAAAATACAATGTATCCGATTTGGTAATCGGGTTAACTGTTGTCGCTTTTGGAACATCGGCCCCAGAGTTGGTAGTAAACGTTTTTGCATCAGCTCAAAACCATCAGGATATCGTATTTGGAAATATTATCGGAAGTAATCTGTTCAACCTTTTTGCCATACTTGGAATCTCAGGTATAATATTCCCATTAACGGTTCAAAACAACACCGTAAAAAAAGAGATACCCATCTCTTTTCTGGCAATAATCGTAATATTTATCTTAGCAAACGATAATCTGTTTTATAACTCTACAAATGTAATGAGCAGGTTTGATGGCATTATTCTATTAATCTGTTTTTGCCTTTTTCTTTTTTACATTTACAAACAGATAAAAAACAAATCCGACATTGCTGATACTCAAGTTAAACAACTATCGGTTTTAAGAATTACTTTGCTCATTGTTTTCGGGTTAGTAGGTCTTGTTGTGGGAGGCAAGTTAGTTATTAACAGTGCGGTGGATATAGCAAAAGCGCTTGGTGTTAGTGAAAAGATTATAGGGCTTACTATTGTTGCTGCCGGCACTTCATTACCCGAATTGGCAACCTCTGTTGTGGCTACAGTGAAAAAAAACTGCGACATAGCTGTTGGCAACGTCATAGGCTCTAACATTTTTAACATTTTTTTCATTCTCTCTGTAAGTTTTATAATCAGACCTACAACATATGACATCTCCTTTAACAATGACTTATACGTACTTGCTGGCGGCACGTTATTTCTTTTTCTAGCTATGTTCACCGGAAAAAGAAAAACACTTGACCGCTGGGAGGCTATGATTCTGCTAATAGCTTATATTATTTACATTCTGTTAATCATTTACAAGGGATATTAACCACGTTGACACTGCCACTTCCCTAGATGTAAATTACTATTTTTGTATCATCTTAACATACAGGAGATTTATGAAAGAGAAATTAGCCGCCTTTGAACGTTTGCTCAACATCATGGATGACTTGCGCAACGGATGCCCGTGGGATAAAAAGCAGACTTTCGAAAGCCTTAGATACCTTACCATAGAAGAGACCTACGAGCTGTCGGATGCTATACTCGAAAAAGATATTTCTGCAATCAAAAAAGAACTTGGCGACCTGATGCTTCATTTGGTGTTTTATGCAAAGATAGGTTCCGAAACAGGAGATTTTGATATTAAAGATGTTTTGAACGACATAAGTGAAAAGCTTATTCAGCGCCATCCGCATATCTTTGGTAATGTGAAGGTAACAAGCGCTGATGATGTTAAAAACAACTGGGAAAAAATCAAACTAAAAGAGAAAGATAGAAAGTCGGTTTTAAGTGGCGTACCTAATTCCCTCCCCGCTATCGTAAAAGCTTTTCGTATGCAGGAAAAGGTAAGCGGAGTGGGATTTGATTGGGAAAATGCTGAACAAGTTTGGGAAAAAGTAAAAGAGGAGATGGAAGAGCTTCAAAATGAGGTAAGAAAAAGAGATTCTGCAAAAATTGAAATGGAGCTTGGCGATCTGTTGTTTTCACTTGTTAATTATTCCCGATTAATAGGTATAAACCCCGAAGATGCATTAGAGCGAACAAATAAAAAATTCATCAAACGATTTAAATATATCGAAGAGCAGGCTAAAAAAAAGGGTAAAAGTCTTCAGGGGATGAGCTTGCCTGAAATGGATACTTTTTGGGAAGAGGCAAAAAAGACTGAAAAACAGGAGTAGGTATGTAAATCAATCATTAAAAAAAAGTATCATAATTTTAGAATAAAAAAATAAATATCCTGATAAATGGGCAAAGAGATAGAACGAAAATTTCTGGTACAAGGCAATTTCAAGCATTTAGCTTTTAATAGCTTCAGAATAACGCAAGGTTATCTCAATTCATTACCACAACGTTCGGTAAGAATACGTGTAAAAGACAATAAGGGATTTATCACTATAAAAGGTATTGGCAATGCACAAGGCACAACACGATATGAATGGGAACGGGAAATGCCTCTCAGCGAAGCTGAAGAGCTATTAAAACTATGCGAGCCAGGGATTATTGATAAAAACCGTTTTTTAATCAAATCGGGCGATCACATTATTGAAGTAGATGAGTTTTATGGAGCAAATCAAGGATTAGTAATTGCTGAGATAGAATTAAATTCGGAAGATGAAGAGTTTGATAAACCTGCCTGGCTCGGCAAAGAGGTAACCGGCGACCAACGTTATTACAACGTTTATTTGATAAAAAATCCTTATTCTACCTGGTAAAACACTACATTAAAACCCACTGTTAGACGTATATTGAGGGATAAAAAGTATTGTGAAACAAAAATCTTCTAAAACATCTTTTAAAAAAATAATCCTTACTTTCACGGAGTTAATAAGCCAACTTGACATTTTAAAAAGCTTTCGGTTATGACACGATTTTTCTTACCTCTTCTCATCTTTTCGCTTACAATTTTTAGTGTTTCTCTTTCGGCTCAAACTGAATCGAATATCCACCTAAACAGCCCACTTAAAACCATTGATACAAGAGTAATCACTAAAATTCCTCCCATCCTGAAAGAGAGCTCGGGCATCGCAGTAACTAATCCTAATACTATTTGGTCGCACAATGATGCAAATAATACCAATCAACTTTTTTGTTTCGACACTACAGGAACGCTACTACGAACCCTTACCGTAATAAATGCCACCAACGTTGACTGGGAGGACCTCACTATGGATAACTTAGGCAGACTATACATTGCCGATGCAGGAAACAATGATAATGACCGTACTGATCTGAAAATATACCGAATTCCCAACCCTGATAATATTGCAGGAAATATTATTGAGGCTGAAACGATCAAATTTGCACTTGAGGATCAATACCAATTTCCGCCGCCCGCTACTAACAAGAACTTCGACATCGAAAGCATACTTTGGAAAAATGACTCAATATTTCTTTTTACAAAAAACAGAAGCAGTCCTCAAAATGGTTTTTGTAAAATGTATAAACTGCCTGCCAATCCGGGAACCTTCATAGCGCAGCTTGCCGGCTCAATTTACCTTGGGAGCGTAAACGAAGAAGCAAGAGTTTGCTCAGCCGATATCAATCCCAACACAGGAGAGGTGATTCTGCTCACTGTTACAAAGATTGTCTCTTTTACAAAATATCCAAATAATGATTTTTTCAGAGGAGAAAAAAACGAATACTATTTTTCGAGCCCGCAAGGACAGTTGGAGGGAGTGCAATTTGTTGACAACCAACGATTATATATTACCGAAGAGAATAGCAAAAGAAGCGCCGGAAACCTTTATGAGGTGCGATGGCCAGGCACAAGCACTGTAGATGAATATTTACTTAAAGGGGTCAATATTTATCCTAATCCGGTTACCGGAAATCTTATCATCGAAAAAGAGATAAATGAACCTTTGCAAGTGGATATCTGGGATATTAAAGGTAGAATGATGGAGGTAACGGAAAAAACCGATAGCATGATAAATTTGCAACATTTAAAACCTGGAATTTATTTTATCCGTTTATCAAACAACAATAAATTATTTATTACCAGACTAGTGAAACAATGATTTAGCTATCAAGTTATTAACACAATTATACCGAAACAATTATTTTAACAAACTTTGCACTTTCTTCACCTTATGAAAAAATTAACTAAAAGATATTTACATCACTACAAATAATTAAATTTTATGAAAAGGAAGAGTTTTTTACAATCTTTTGTATTTATGATTTTTACAATACTAGCATTTAGCTTAGTATCAAATCAGCAAATATTTAGTCAGGAAATCATTACTAAATGGGATTTTGACAATGAAACTTTAATACCCTCTATTGGCGAAGGTGTTGCCGATAATGTAGGGGGGACTTCTACAGCCTTTGCAAGCGGTTTAGGAGGTGGTAGGGCTTGGAATACTGCCGCATATCCTGCTCAGGGTACAAATGAAGCTACTGCAGGAGTGCAGCTTGATGTTAGCACCGATGGATATCAGAATATATCAGTTTACTGGGATATGCGTCATAGCAACACCGCTGCCAACCGTCTCAGGTTACAATATACTTTGGATGGCAACGATTGGATAAACTTCGAGGCAGACAACAGCAATGCAGTGAATACGCAGGGTGGAAATGATGTGGGATTCGATAACGGGCGCTATATAGCCGAATCAGGTGAATTATGGTATGTCCGAAGCGCCGACCTTAGCAGTATATCAGGCGCTACCGGTAATGCACTTTTTGCAATAAGATTAGTATCCGAGTTTGTAGATGGCAGCAATTATGGAGCAGCAAATCCCACAAGCAATTATTCCCCTAACGGAACATGGCGATTTGACAATATTACATTTTCAGGAATCCCTATCACCGGTGGAAATGCTGTTAAATTAGTTATTAGCTCAGTTAATAACGGCGCATCCCCTACTGTAAATATTCCTTTCGAAGTTGTTGTTCAGGCGCAAGATGATGACGGTTTACCTGCAAACCTAAACACTGACACTCAAATAACTCTTACAAAAGAGACAGGGACAGGCTCATTAGGAGGAGACCTCGTACTCACTATGTCAGCCGGAACGTATTTACTTACTTTTAATAATGTAACATACAATGTTGTAGAAACCGGTGTAAGTATAAAGGCTTCAGCAACCTCTGGAATGACATTGACATCAGGAATCAGCGCTCAGTTTTCAGTACTTGAAGCGGCCACCCAGTTGAAATTTGTAAACGTACCTCCTAATGGAATGATAAACCAACCGATAGCGGCTTTTATGGTTGAAGCTCGCCGACCGGATAATTCAATTGACCCAACTTACAATGGCGAAATAACAGTTACAAAACAAAGCGGACCTGGGAATATTTCAGGAACGACTACAAAGGCTGCCGATGCCGGTATAGCTACTTTTGATGATATCGCCTTCAGCGCTACCGGTAATTATACATTATCAGCTAACGCTACAGGCCTCACATCAGATATTAGTCCCGAAATTGTTATTATTGACGCTCCCGAGATCATTTCTATAATAATTCCTCAATTTGTAAGTGGCGCCGATCCCGTTGACAATCGCTTGCCCTTTGCCTACCGCGTTACATTAAAAAACCTTTTCCCTAATTCGACATACAGATTTATTAATCAGGCTGTAATTACCGGCGATTCACCAACAACCAATGGCGCCGGCAATGTTATTTTCGTTTCGCCCGATGGCACTTTTACACGAACATCCTCGCCCAGTTTTACAACCCCTAATGCTTACGGCGAGTTCACCACCAATCAAAACGGATCCTATACTGGCTGGTTTATGCTCGAGACAACTAACAATGCCAGATTTACTCCTGGAAATCATATCTTCATGCGGATCAGAATAAACGATGGCGCCGGCGGTACCAACGTAGCTAATTATCTTACAGTTACTGACTCAATAAAGGTAATAGGCTTTTCTGCCGATACCGATCCCAACTATGGCACAGGCATAAGAGCAGAATCTATGGCTGCATCCAAAAACTTTGCTTTTCTTTATGATAACGCAACCGGAACAGGACGCCCATTATACGGAACAAGCATTGAAACAACAGGTATAGATTATAATTCAATACCACAATACACGGAGTTTTACAAAGAAAACGTCTCTGGCGTTGACGGCGCATGGGGTGGCATTATACCCAATGTCAATGCAAACGGTGTTCAACTAATAGAAGAGCGAAACCTTGCTGATGGTGAGATTGCCGCAAGTCATGTTTCAAACAACGGAATCTGGGGTGATGCTAATACTATAAACCCAACAGGAGGCCTTGAAAACATCCTTGTTATTAACCTTATAGAAGATCCTGTTGTTATTGTAAATCCTTCATCACTTAGTGGATTCACTTATGAATTTGGAGAGGGTCCATCCGAATCGCAAACCTACAAAGTATCCGGGCAAAATCTTATCGGCCAGGGCTTTATAACTGTTACTGCACCAGCAAACTACGAAGTATCGTTAGATGGAAATAATTTTACAAACACATTTCAACTTGAATATTTAAACGGTCAAATATTAAATCAGCCTGTAACAGTTGAGGTTAGGCTCAAAGCAGGATTGAGTGTCGGAGAATACAATCAGGAACAAATAACGCATACCTCCACCATTACAAATCCGGTAGTCGTAACATGTAGTGGTTCAGTTACCGAACCAATTGTAATACCCAACATTGCCACCGTTCTTCTACCAAAATATATTCAGGGGATGAATGGAACTAATGTTACCCGGTTGCCATATGCATATCGAGTTACTATTTCAAACCTTCAGCCAAACAAAACTTACAGATACATAAATCAGGTTGTTAACTATGCTGATTCTCCCACAACCAATGGAGCGGGCAATGTGATTTTTGTGAAACAATCAGAATCATTTGTTCGCACAAATAATCCAAGTATGGAAAATGCAGGACACTATGGAGAATTTACTGCTAATTCCAGCGGAACATATACAGGGTGGTTTATGACCGAGCCAACAGCGAATGCAAGATTTACACCCGGCAACTACCTAAAAATGCGTATCCGTATCAATGATGGCATGAATGGAACTATCCCCATTCATTATCTGACTACCGCCGACAGTGTGCAGGTAATAAATTTTGGCACAACCGCATCAGCAGAAATGGGAACGGGGATAAGAGCTTTAACAAACTTTCAACCAAAGAACTTTGCTTTTATTTATGATAATACAACAGGCGCTGGGCAACCCATTTATGGAACAAGTGTAGAAACAACAGGAATAGATTTTACTCAAATAGCGCAATATCCGGAATTTTACAAAAATCATGTTTCTGGAATTAATGGAACATGGGGTGGAATAGTGCCAAACATACTACCTAACGGAATATGTCGAATCGAAAATCGAAAACTAAGCGACGGCACTATTGATTCATTACTTATTTCAGAAACAGGTATTTGGCACAACACAAACACTGTTAATCCTACAGGTGGAATTGATGATATTTTGATAATTGACATTATACAAAGTGTATCGGAACCAAATAATGAAAACCTAATTAAGGTTTATTCAGTAAATGATCAATTGATGCTGCATGTAACAATGGATCAACCTATTAATGTTAAAATCATCAATTTACTTGGTCAAACAATGATAAACAAAAGCTTCTCGGGAAGCTATGATTATCAGTTTACACACTACCTTAAAGCTGGAGCATACATTGTTACTGTTTCGCAAGGCACAACTTTCTTTAATACAAAATTTGTTGTTCAATAGATATTTTCAAGCAATAATTTAAGTATTTCCGATCAGTACAAACAATTTTCTGAACAAACAATAAGTCGGGATTGACTTTATAAAATCAATAGTTCAGCCTAAAAGTTTTTCTATAGATAAATTACTTTTGCTAAGATGAAAAATCAAAGCAAAGCATATCTTTACGCCATAGCGGCTACCTTTCTATGGTCAACAATTGGCACTGCATTTAAACTTTCATTGAGGTATATTGCCTTTGCTGATCTTTTATTATTCTCAACATTGGTCTCTACTTTTATCCTTTTTCTTGTAATGGTAATTACAGGGAAAGTCAAATTACTTAAAGATCTAATGCTTGTAGATTGGTTAAGAGGGGCTTTTTTAGGAGTGTTAAATCCTTTTCTTTATTATCTCGTTTTACTTAAAGCTTATGATTTGCTGCTTGCACAAGAAGCAGGAACATTAAATTATATATGGCCTGTCGTTCTTGTTCTATTATCAATTCCATTGCTAAAGCAAAAAATTAGCTGGTTAAGCGTTGGCGCCATCCTGATAAGCTTTTTCGGCACGTTAGTTATAGGTACTCGTGGAAACATATTAACGTTAGAGTTTAAAAATCCACTTGGTGTTTTTCTTGCGGTTTCAAGCGCTATTTTTTGGGCGCTGTTTTGGATCTTTAATGTAAAAGACAAAAATGATGAAGTAGTAAAGCTTTTTATCAATTTCTGCTTCGGTTCTCTGTTTATCTTAATCTATGTAATCGCTTCGTCGGGCTTTCACTTGCCAAATTATCAAGGAATAGTCGGTTCTGTTTATGTTGGGATTGTGGAGATGAGTATCACTTACATCATCTGGCTTAAAGCGCTCCAGCTTTCGGGAACCACTGCAAAAGTCTCAAACCTTATCTATCTTTCCCCATTTATCTCGTTGATTATTATACACTTTATTGTAGGAGAGCAAATTTTTCTGTCCACTTTTTTAGGATTGATCTTAATTGTAACCGGAATCCTAATTCAGCAGGTTTTACCTAAAATAAAGGCCTAATTCCATCCTGATCTGATGTTTATAATCAGCACAATAGAAATGGATCTGAACAAACACAAAATCGGGATTGATAGCATAATCCCAATTATTGGATGGTAATACCGTTAAAATTGCTGTTTATTGCAATAAGATAAAATAGAAATTGGACTATTACAGACATATAAATATGGTATAGTAAATAATTCGCCCCAAAAGATCTTTCTCCAAATTATTCAAGATTAAAAAGGTAGTATCCTCATAAAACTCTTTGAGTACTTGGCATTGTAAGATTTTTATTCTGTGGTTTCCAGAAATTTATTTGAACGATATTTACATTTTCTTTTAAAAAAATTGGCAATAAAACAATTGAGCTAAAAGTTAAATTGCATATTTGCACACAAATTTTTAGATAAATTTTATTTAAGGTACTTTAAATGAATAAAACGAGCGAGGGTTTCATTTCCCAGATTATCGGTCCGGTGGTTGATGTTTCCTTTGAGCATAATCAGGCTTTGCCCAACATTCATGATGCGCTTAAAGTTGTTAAAGAAGATGGTAGTTTTGTGATGCTTGAAGTACAACAGGACATCGGAGAAAATACCATACGGTCTATTGCCATGGACTCCACTGACGGTTTAAGCAGAGGGATGAAAGTAATAAATATTGGTCATCCTATTGAAATGCCAATCGGTGAGCAAATTCGTGGACGGCTTTTCAATGTAATTGGCGAGCCAATTGACGGCTTACGGGCAATTGAAAAAGAGAGGGGTTATCCGATTCACCGCGATCCTCCCAAGTTTGAACAACTCAGCACCACCTCCGAAATTCTTTATACAGGTATTAAAGTTATCGACCTCATCGAACCTTACCCAAAAGGCGGGAAAATTGGTTTGTTTGGTGGAGCTGGTGTTGGAAAAACTGTGATCATTATGGAGTTGATCAACAACATAGCAAAAGTATATTCAGGTTTATCAGTTTTTGCTGGTGTTGGTGAGCGTACACGTGAAGGGAATGATCTATTACGCGAAATGATCGAATCAAAAGTTATCAGGTATGGAGAGGATTTTTTGAAGAGTATGGAAAGCGGTGGTTGGGATTTGTCAAAGGTTGATTATGATGAACTTTCTAAATCTCAGGCGACGTTAGTGTTCGGGCAGATGAACGAACCGCCTGGCGCCCGTACCCGTGTTGCTCTTTCAGGTCTTAGTGTCGCCGAATATTTTAGGGATGGTGGCGAAAAAGCAGAAGGAAGAGATATTCTGTTTTTTATTGATAATATTTTCCGCTTTACGCAAGCCGGGTCCGAAGTATCCGCCCTATTAGGACGTATGCCTTCCGCCGTTGGTTATCAACCGACGCTTGCCACCGAAATGGGTATAATGCAGGAACGAATCACATCTACAAAACGAGGATCAATCACCTCGGTTCAGGCAGTATATGTACCTGCCGACGACCTTACCGACCCAGCGCCGGCCACCACATTTGCCCACCTCGACGCCACTACAGTATTGAGCAGAAAGATTGCCGAATTAGGAATTTATCCAGCTGTTGACCCGCTCGACTCCACATCAAGAATATTGTCACCTCATATTATAGGCGAACTTCATTATAACACATCACAGCGCGTAAAAAATATCCTACAACGTCACAAGGAGTTGCAAGATATTATTGCCATCCTTGGTATGGATGAGCTTTCAGAAGAAGATAAACAGTTGGTACGCCGTGCACGTAAAGTTCAACGTTTCCTTTCACAGCCATTCCATGTTGCCGAACAATTTACCGGAATCTCTGGTAAAATCGTAGATATAAACGACACAATAAAAGGATTTAACATGATTATTGACGGCGAGGTGGATGAGTACCCCGAAGCTGCTTTCATGCTGGTTGGTACTATAGACGAGGCAATCGAAAAAGGGAAGCAAATGCTTGACCAAACAAAGAATTAATTAAGGAGATTCGTACAATATGACTATCAGAGTGATCAGCAAATCTAAAACTATTTATTCCGAAACCGTTAAAATTGCTCAGTTTCCCGGTGTTGACGGCCTGTTCGGGATTATGCAAAATCACGCTCCGATGGTTTATGTATTAAAAAAAGGAAATATTAAGGTTAAAGAGATGAATGATACAGAGAAGATCATCGAAATAGAAGGGGGTTTGTTAGAAGTATTCAATAATGAAATTATCGTTTTAGCGGATTGATGCAATTAACATTGGCTGATAAACAGTTATTTTAAAACATGAGTAAGAAGTTTAAAAGAGTAATAATACCTATAGGGATCGTCCTTATCCTGTTTTTAGGAAATGTTTTTTCGGCAGATAGCTCAAAACAGCAAACTGAGATTGAACAGCAGGAAGACACATCTTATAATAAAAAGGCATTCGATCCGAGCAAAATGATTTTTCATCATATTGCTGATGCTCACGATTGGCATGTTATGGATATTGGCGATTTCCATTTTTCTATTCCTTTACCTATTATTCTTTGGCACGAAGGGAAATTGCATGTTTTTATGTCTAATAAATTAAAACATGGGCATGCATTATACAAGGGATTTGGATTAGCAACCGAAGCAAGTACCAGTAAAATAGTATATGCCGATATTGATCAATTTAATGAAAATCATCAAATTATTCAGGATTTAAAACATGCTGCTCCATTGGATTTTTCCATAACAAAAAATGTAGTTGCCATTTTTGTTAGTTCTGCAATCATGCTTTGGGTCTTTATTTCTGTTGCCAATGCTTATCGCAAACGCGGCATGGTAGCGCCTGGAGGTTTACAATCATTTTTAGAACCTGTTATTTTATTTGTCAGGGATGATATTGCAAAGCCTTCTATTGGCGAAAAGAAATACAAATATTTTATGCCCTTTCTGCTTACAATATTTTTCTTCATCTTTTTAAATAACGTCATGGGGTTGATCCCGATTTTTCCGGGCGGGGCTAATGTTACAGGAAATATTGCTGTAACCCTCGTTCTGGCTGCCTTTACTTTGATAACTATAATTTTATCAGCAAATAAAGACTATTGGAAACATATATTTAACACCCCCGGAGTACCATGGATACTAAAAATACCTATTCCATTAATGCCTGTTATCGAACTGTTAGGACTTATCATCAAACCGATCGTTCTGATGATTCGTCTTTTTGCTAATATCACTGCCGGACATATTATCGGGCTGGCATTCGTAAGTCTGATTTTTATTTTTGGTAATACTGACACTTTTTTAGGTTTTGCTATTTCACCGGTATCGGTAGTATTTTCAATTTTTATAAAATTTATTGAACTTTTAGTAGCCTTTATTCAGGCTTATGTATTTACACTTCTTTCGGCGCTTTACATTGGTTTGGCTGTGGAAGAAGCACATCATTGATAAAGAAATTTTTTATAAATTAATTAATAATCTTCAATTAAAATGTTTAAATTATGGAATTTTTAATGATTTTATTACAAGCAGGCGCTGATCTTTCGTTATTCGCAAAAGTAGGCGCTGGACTTTCTGCAACCATAGCAGCTGCCGCAGCTGGATTTAGTATTGGTCGGATAGGTACAAGTGCAATTGAGTCAATCGCACGTCAACCAGAAGCAGCCGGAGATATTAGAGCAAACATGATCGTCTCTGCAGCTCTTATTGAAGGACTTGCGTTTTTTGCCATTGTTGTTTGTTTGTTGATTGTATTTCAATAGGAGTATGCCGGCAATTAGCGCCGGCTATAATCAAAGTTGAGCAGAAATCAATTTGCTTATCTTAAAAACTTATTATATCTGCAACACTTTCGGTTATCTTACGAATATGGAAATACTATCATTTTTTCGTTCTAATTGTAATTAAAATATCATCAAACATTAAGTTATGGAATTAGTAAGTCCAGGTTTAGGTCTGATTTTTTGGATGACACTTGCCTTTGGAGTGGTATTGTGGATTCTGGCAAAATTTGCATGGAAACCTATTATGAAGTCAATTCACGAACGTGAAAAATCCATTGACAATGCTCTTGAACAAGCTGAGGAGGCAAGGCAAGAGATGAGAAATCTACAAGCCAATAGCGAAGAGATGATTCGGCAGACTAAAATTGAACAGGATGAGGTGGTTAAAGCTACAGCACGTATCAAGGAAAAGATGATCCAGGATGCTAAGGAAAAAGCATCTGCCGAAGCCGAAGTGATTATTGAAAAAACCAGAAAACAACTCGAGTTGGAAAAACAGGCAGCAATGATAGATCTGAAAAATCAAATTGGCCAGTTGAGCATCGAAATCGCTGAAAAATTACTCAATAGAGAATTAAAGGATAAAAGCGCTCAGAAAGATTACCTTGATGAGCTGATAAAAGATATTAAACTCAATTAAAAGGCAACATTCTAAAAGTGAACATAACAATTATTGCTAACCGGTATGCTAAGGCCTTGTTTATCTTGGCTCAGGAGAAAAATCTGATAGATCAGGTCTATCAGGATATGCTGATTGTATCGGATGTTTTTTCAAAAAATAAAAACCTTCAGCGAATCCTCAGCAGTCCAATTTACACCCCAGCAAAAAAGTTAAGCCTTCTAAAAGCTCTATTTTCAAAACATATCAGCAGTTTTATCTTTAGGTTTATCGAGCTGGTACTAAGAAAGGACAGAGCTTTAATAATTGGTTATATCGCTGATAGTTACATAGAAATATATAAAGAGTTTATGAATATCCTTACAGTAGAGTTAGAAACCGCCGCCTCTATAGATGAAATGACAAGGAAAGAGATAATTCGACAACTCACTGAACTTACTAAAAAGACAATTGATCTTGTAGAAAAAGTAAATCCTAAACTTATCGGTGGTTTTATTTTTCGATATGATGACCGAAAATATGACGCCAGCCTACGTCATAAAATTCAGCTCCTTAGCAAGGAGTTTGAAAAAAATCCATACGTTAAATAATTAAAAATTGTTATCTGATAAATTAAAATACTATGTCACAAATAAAACCGGCTGAAGTTACCGAGATTCTGCGGCAGGAACTTGCTGGGTTCAAAACTGAATCTGAGCTTGAAGAAATTGGCACAGTGCTTCAAATCGGAGATGGCATTGCTAGGGTTTTTGGCCTTTCCAGTGTTGAATCCGGTGAACTGGTAGAATTTGAAAAAAGTGATTTGATGGGAATAACCCTTAACCTTGAGCAGGACAACGTAGGTATCGTATTGCTTGGTGATAGTCGCGGCATCAATGAGGGTAATATTGTTAAACGCACAAGACGTATTGCCTCTATCAATGTTGGTTACGGGATGCTTGGCAGAGTAGTTAATACACTTGGAAAGCCGATTGATGGTAAAGGTGAGATAAAAGGAGAGGTATGGGAAATGCCTCTTGAACGTAAAGCGCCAGGAGTAATTTTCAGACAGCCTGTAAATGAGCCTTTACAAACGGGTATTAAAGCTATTGACGCAATGATACCCATCGGACGCGGTCAGCGCGAGCTTATCATCGGCGACCGACAGACCGGTAAAACGGCAATAGCTATTGATACAATTATTAATCAACGTGAGTTTTATGAAAAGGGCGAGCCGGTGTATTGTATCTATGTAGCTACAGGTCAAAAAGGATCAACGGTAGCCAACATTGTAAAAACTCTCGAAGATCATGGAGCTATGGCATATACAATAATTGTAATAGCAACAGCTTCCGATCCTGCAGCCATGCAGTTTTATGCTCCTTTTGCCGGTGCTGCTATCGGTGAGTTTTTCAGAGACACAGGCAAACCCGCCCTTGTTATCTATGATGATCTATCAAAACAGGCTGTTTCATATCGCGAAGTTTCCCTCCTACTCCGTCGTCCACCTGGAAGAGAAGCATATCCGGGCGATGTCTTTTATCTTCACTCCCGATTGTTGGAACGTGCTGCTAAGATCATCGAGTCAGATGAAATTGCTAAAAATATGAACGATCTGCCCGAAAGCATACGCTCAATAGCTAAAGGCGGCGGTTCACTTACAGCTTTACCCATTATCGAAACACAAGCTGGCGACGTATCGGCATATATTCCGACCAACGTTATCTCCATCACGGATGGCCAGATATTTCTTGAAACAAGCTTATTTAATGCCGGAGTCAGACCTGCTATTAATGTCGGTATTTCTGTATCCCGTGTTGGTGGTAATGCTCAGATCAGATCCATGAAAAAGATATCTGGAACCTTAAAAATTGACCAAGCTCAGTTTCGGGAATTGGAAGCTTTTGCAAAATTTAGCTCCGACCTTGATACAGCAACCCTATCCGTCTTGGAAAAAGGAAGGCGTAACGTGGAGATTTTAAAACAGGATCAATATGTACCCATGCCCGTTGAACATCAGATTGCAATTATTTATTGCGGGACTAATGGACTATTGAAGGATATACCCGTAATTAAAGTAAAGAATTTTGAAGAACTATATATAAACAAATTAAAAACTCAACACCCCGAGCTGTTGAAAAACCTCAAGGAAGGAAAACTGCTCGAAGAAGATGAAAAAATTATGAGAAGCGTTACTGTCGAAATAGTCAACAAGATTAACAACACAACAAAATAATTAGTTTATTATGGCAAGCCTTAAGGAAGTCAGAACAAGAATAGAATCGGTAAAATCTACCCAACAGATTACTAGCGCCATGAAAATGGTTTCTGCTTCCAAATTGCGAAAAGCACAAACCGTCATTCATGGTATGCAGCCTTATGCAAAAAAAATGGAAACCCTTTTACAAAGAGTGTTTCAGCCGGGAGAGAACCAGATAATATCTCCATTAAACGAGTACAGGGAGCCACATAAAATATTACTGATTGCTGTATCATCAAACAGAGGACTGTGCGGGCCTTTTAATGCTAATATTGCTAGAGTTGTTATACAACGGGCAAGCGAACATTACGAAAGTCAATATCAAAATGGTAATATTGAAATATTTACCATCGGCAAAAAGGTATATGAATATCTCGTTGCCAGAAAGATTAAAGTTGCCAAACGCTATGAC
>JAAYWF010000102.1 GCA_012516825.1 Lentimicrobium sp.
TATTTATACTGTTACCACTACTTATACTATCACGGAGGATGATCTTGATGCCGGTAATGTTTTGAATCACGTTATCGCTTTTGGTAAAGATCCTAATGAAGAAGCGGTAGAGGGTGAGGATGAAGTTAATGTACCCTATGGATTACCCAATGTCATTTGTCCAGATGATTTTTCAGTTTGTGAGAATGAGGAACAGTTTACTTTAACAGGAGGTTTACCGTTAGGTGGAACATATTATGGTGCAGGAGTTGTTGGAGGCGCAGATTTTAATCCCGCTTTTGCTGACGTAGGAGAGCATTTAATTACTTATGAAGCAATTACTAATAGTGGTATAGAATCATGTACCTTCACTATTACTGTGCTTGATTCACCTGATGTTACCTGTCCATCTGATATTTCTATTTGTATTACCACTCCTGAAGTTGTACTCACTGGAGGGCATCCTTCTGGTGGTGTTTATTCTGGTACCGGTGTTGTCAGCGATACTTTTGTTACGGCAGATGCTGGCGCCGGCGAACATCTTATTAGCTATACCTATGTTGATGTTAATGGATGTGAGAATGCTTGTGATTTTGTAATTACCGTCGTTGATGAGCCCTCAGTAGATGCCGGCCCTGATATAATCATTTGTGGCGATGGCCCTGTTGAGATTTGCGGCGTGGTTTCCAATACTTCAAATTTTGTATGGCAGGTTGTAGGAGGTAATGCTATGGGTACTTTCGACGATGATTGTTCTATATGCACCACGTTTACACCCTCAGAAGCAGCATTAGAACAGGGGTTCGTTATCATTAGCCTTGTTGTTTTCCCGCAGAGTCCTTGTACACTACCCAGGGTAGATATTATGGTCATCACTTTCTCATCTGCTCCTACTGCTTTTGCGGGTTCTGAAGGGTCTATCTGTTATCCTGATTTAACAGAGTGGGCATTAACTGATGCCAGCGCTGACCACTATAGTTCTTTATTATGGAGTTCGACAGGTACCGGTTCTTTTGATGATCCATCCTCTTTGACGCCGATCTATACGGTAAGTGCAGAAGATGTTCTTGTTGGTAGTGTAACACTTACTTTGACAGCATATCCTATCGAGCCATGTACAGACCCTGCGATCAGTAGTGTTGCTCTTTATATTGCACCTTCTCCCACAGTATATGCCGGTATTGATACCATTATTTGTCAGTTTGAGTGCTGTAGTGGTGGTGATGCAGGCAGCTACTGTTTGAGCGCTGAAGCAGCCAACTATTCATCGTTACTTTGGTCGAGTTCGGGAGATGGCACATTTGCCGATCCAAGCCAGCTCAACACATGTTATGTTATTGGTTCTGATGATATGGTTGCCGGCGTAGTTACCCTTACTTTAACAGCATATCCTATCGAGCCTTGTGCCGAACCTGTACAGAGTCAAATTTTACTGACTATCCAGCCTGCGCCAATAGTTGATGCCGGTCCAGACGCTACTATTTGCGTTGGTCAGACTTATACTTTATCAGGCTCAAGTGCCTTATATAGTAGTTCACTTTATTGGGATTTTGCCTATATGGGAGAGGGCGATGGTGTTTGGGATGATCATACTGTTTTACATCCTACCTATACTCCTGGTCCTGGCGATTTAGATAGAGGCTATGTTACATTGATTCTCGTGGGCTTTGGTTACGATCCTTGTTACAGCGTTATTGATGTTGACGTTATGAAATTATATTTTGAGAGTGTACCTGATGTATCATTTGAAGCATATCCTGTTTGTTTTGGCACAGAGGTATCCTTTATCAATTTGTCCTCATCCGGTACCTGGCTATGGGATTTTGGCGATGGTAGCACATCTGATTTAAAAGATCCAACTCATCTCTATGACGCTCCCGGTGTTTATTCTGTTTGCCTTACTGTTTCTGTCAATACCGGTTGTTCAGATACATTTTGCGGCGAGGTAGAGGTTTACTCCTTACCAGAGGTTAATGCCGGTAGTTATCCAACTTTAACTATTTATGATGATA
Organism: Lentimicrobium sp.; assembly: GCA_012516825.1. Lineage (GTDB taxonomy): Bacteria > Bacteroidota > Bacteroidia > Bacteroidales > 4484-276 > RZYY01. The sequence goes on from JAAYWF010000102.1 coordinate 1,992, forward strand.
TTACCTTACAACCAATAGTTTCGGGAGCAACGCCTCTCCAATTTGAGTGGTCTCCATCCACTTATTTAAGTGATCCACAAGTTGAAAGACCAATTTTTGGCCCTGCTCCCCTTGGTGTTTATACTTTAACCCTTACTGTAACAGATGATAATGGCTGTTCTGCACAGGCTGAAACGATTATTGTTGTAGGGCCTTCAGAGATCATTGCCAACGATGATATTGGTACTCCTGTTAATGGTTACGATGGAGGAGTTGTTGTAGCTAATGTTCTTTCAAATGATTTACTTAATGGTTCAGCTCCTACGCTTTCACTAGTTGACCTAACAATTGTTACCCCACCGAGCCATTCCGGTATAGTTCTCGATCTGCTTACCGGTGAAGTTACAGTAGCTCCCAGCACTCCAGCGGGTACTTACACCTTTACATATCAGATTTGTGAGAAGTTAAATCCAACTAATTGTGATGATGCTCTTGTAACCGTTGTTGTTACTCCTCCAGATATTTTAGCTGTGGATGATGACTTCAGTGGTAATCCGA
>JAAYWF010000103.1 GCA_012516825.1 Lentimicrobium sp.
GATCAAGCGTGAGGTACAGCGGGTTTCAAAGTAATTCCGCCTTGATTATCACTTACCTTTGATAAAATCTCAAAACTCATCGAAACTACTGTGTTATCGGAAGATGAGAAAGAGTTTAACCAAATTATCGTTTATGGCAGAGATATTTTGCCAAACCAAATAATTCAAATGGCAAGAGAGTATCCGGTTTTTGGCAACTATCGAGTTATTATCGTTCGCGAAGCGCAAGACATCAAGCAGATAGAAAAAGATAAACTACTGCTCGCCTATCTTGAAAAACCTGTCCCAACGACTTTGTTGGTGTTTGACTACAAATATAAAAAAGTTGACGGGCGAACATCTTTCGTGCAGCTTCTTAAAAAAAACGGCGTCTTTTTCGAATCAAAAAAACTGTATGACAATCAGGTTCCTAAATGGATAGAAGGCACGATCAGAGGTATGGGATATCAAATCAATCCGGAAGCCATGATGCTCCTTAGCGAAAATCTTGGAACAGACCTCTCGAAAATTGAAAACGAATTAAAAAAACTTGTCATCAATATTGACAAAAACACCGAAATTACCCCCGACATTGTAGAAAAAAATATTGGTATCAGTAAGGATTTCAATATTTTTGAGCTTCAAAAAGCGCTTGGCGAACGTAATATTTATAAGGCAAACCAGATCATTAATTTCTTTGCGTCCAACCCCAAAGACAATTCTGTGGTTTTCGTAATAGTGATGTTATTCAACTATTTTAAAAGACTTTTGATTTATCACACACTTAAAGATAAATCAGATAAAAATGTAGCTTCAAAGTTTGGTATTAATCCTTACTTCGTCAGAGAGATAAGGATAGCTTCGTCCAGATACAATATTGCAAAGCTTCGTTCTATCATATCTATATTGCGGGAATATGACCAAAAGGCAAAAGGTGTCGAAACCGCGCCAATAGAGGATGGCGAATTGATGAAAGAAATGATTTACAAGATATTACATTAATCAGGCATAACCCCAGATTAAGTATTTGAAAATGTAGTCTTCACTAAAATAAGCCCATCACAAAAGCCTTTCTATTTGATTAACTCGGGATTATCATTTCTCAATATTTGGCTGGATGAGTAGCTCCATCGTGTTCAACTCAAGCGCTACGAGATTGCCCATTCCTGATCTCTCGGAATGATGGCATCCTGTATCTAAAGGGATATATTTTTTTGAAGGATCGGCAAGCACATTTTGTAAAAACTCGAGACTAACTGCCACATGGCCATGAATAACTATTTTATTATCAACTTTTTCAGGCATTGGGGTAAAAGAACTCGCCCAAAGGATTGAGTGCAAATCATCAAAAGGATCACGGCGACTAAAGTTCAATCCAGCATGTACAAGGATATGATTTTCCAAAATGTAATAATATTTCAATCTTTTTATCCACTCCACGTACTTTTCCGGAATCTGATTCACCTTGTTAACGCCAAAGCTCTTCATCGTTGAGGCACCTCCGGCACTCATCCATTCATCGTAAAGTCTGTTTCTTTCTTTAAAAAAAAGAAAACGCCTTTTAAGTTTCCGTTCATTTTCCAAAGCAAGCAAAATATACTCTTCATGGTTTCCTCGAAGTGGAAAAATCTTAAAGCCCTGCTCCTCCAAATTCATAATATAATCCAGCACACCTTTTGGATCGGGACCGCGATCAACATAGTCGCCGAGGAAATAAAGTTCATCCTCCTTTGTTGGGCGAATTCGATCTTCAATCATCCCGATCAATGTTCTCAAGCAACCATGCAGATCAGGGATTACCCATTGTTTCATAACTCATCATTTTTTCGCTTCAAATAAAGATAGAAAAGATACAAACCTAAATAAGCTTACTCTGCATTTCACAAAGTTGAAAAAATCATTTATATATTTTCAGCAGGGATTGAATGTATCTTTTGATTAAAACTAAGTGTTTATAATGGGCAAAATGAGAATTTGCATTAAACAAACACTATATGTCGGGATTACTTATTTAATTTCAATAAAATCAGCCTAAAGAGGTTTATTATTGATTAATTCAGGTTTAAAGTTTTGAATAAAAGAGATTATTATTTTCTTTTAGCCTGATTTGCAACAGCATCCATTAGTTTTTTAATTGTCTCCGGATCGCCGATAAATTCATCTTTAAGCAGGTTAAGATTCTCATCAAACTCAAAGACATAAGGAATTCCTGTTGGAATATTAAATGCAATGATCTCTTGTTCCGACATATTTTTTAAATACTTAACCACTGCTCTCAAGCTGTTACCGTGTGCTGCCACCAGTATCTGGTTGTTTTTTTGCAGCGCGGGACGGATGTCATTTTCCCAATATGGCACCATTCTACCTATTGTTTCTTTCAACGATTCAGTAGCAGGAATCTCTTCGGGTTTTAAATCTTTATAACGGGGATCATATTTTGGATGTCTTTTATCATCTTCGGGGACAGGTGAAGGTGGCACGTCAAAACTACGTCTCCAAAGCAATACCTGTTCATCACCGTACTTTTCGGCCATTTCGATTTTATTCAAACCCTGAAGTAGCCCGTAATGTTTCTCATTTAACCGCCAGCTTTTATAAACAGGTATCCACATCTGATCCATCTCTTCAAGTGTCAGCCATAGCGTTTTAATTGCCCTGCGGAGATATGAGGTAAAAGCCATGTCGAACATAAAGCCCCTCTCTTTTAATACCCGCCCGGCTTCAATAGCCTCTTCAACACCTTTTGGCGACAAATCTACGTCAGTCCAGCCTGTAAAACGATTTTCCTTATTCCAAACGCTTTCGCCATGCCTTAACAAAACCAGTTTTTTCATGTTTTTTTTTATCCTTTAATTAATAATAAATTGTTTTAAAAATATAGATGATAACGCCAAATACACTATAAATATTGAATTGAACAGAACTAACATAAACTTTCAATTTCTAATTCTGATTAGAACCTAATTCCAAATAGAGTTTTATTGGCACTAACTAAGTGAAACGTTAAAAGGGTATCTAACATTTAATAAAATTGTCTTTCAGCCTATTTTGATATGATAAACCGTGCATAAAAGACCTCTTTATCAGTTTTTACTTTACAAAAATAAACGCCCGGCAAAAAGTTTTCGGTAACAATTTCATATTCTTGATTGAAAATATCAATATTAGCACTAAACACTTCGTGGCCGGTTACATCGAACACACAGATATGCTCCAAACGTTTGTCGGGTATAAACAAAACAACTTTATCTATCGCAGGTATCGGAAATATAGTGAGTTTATCGAGTTGTGGCTCATCAACCTTTAGAGAAATATAACTAAGCTTTGCTATCACCCATTTATCAGGATCAAATTTGGCGGAATCAATATGAAAATTTGGTGCAGGAAACCGAAACTGTTCTCCCGAAAAGGTTGGGCGGCACAAAAAGCTTTTTTCCTGTTCGCCACCATATAATTTTATCTCCACCGGTATATCAAAAAATGCTACTGAGGAATGTGTTTGTTCTTGATTTATGGTTATAAGCAATTCATCGGTTTGCACAATTTTTAGGATATCAATGCCGTACACAGGATAGCCTTCGCCATAGTACCATTGATCAAAAAAGGAATCGAGGTTGGTCTCGCTTATTTTTTCAAAGTGAGTTTTTACATCTTCAAAGGTTGCAAATCTGTATTTTAGCTCAGGGTCGTTCAGATAATTGCGCAATGCAGAAAAGAAAGCCTGGTCGCCCATCAGCCAACGCAGCATGTGCAGTACATAAGCGCCTTTGTGGTACGACAGACGAGAATCGAAAATACGAGATATAGAGGTTGTGTCTGCCACATAGACAGACCCGTCGGGAGCAGAAAGGATTGCATTAAGTGTTACATTTTTCCAGATAGGCCACCAATAGCCATCGCCCATATTTTCAAAAGAAAGCCCGTTGGCGTAGGTTGCGAAGCCTTCATTTATCCATATATCGTGCCATGTGGAAAGCGTTATCATATTCCCAAACCATGAATGTGCCAGCTCATGAGCGCGTATATCATGCGCCCAGCTTGCCATAAAACTCACCGTCTGATGCTCCATACCTCCACCATTTCTACCAAACTGCGCATGACCATATAATTCATTTTTAAAAGGGTACGGGGCAAAGAGAGTGTCAAACAACTGAATCATTTCGGGAGTGTTGGCTGAAACTTCAGCAATAAAAGCCGAGTCTTCGGGATAGACATAATTTATTATTGGAAGAGTGTCGTGTCCTAAGATTGCCTGTTGAGGGAATATTACATAATTGGAAACCGCAAAAGCCACGAGATAGCTCGCTATCGGATAGCGATGGCGGAAATGTGTAACTTTTTTATCGCCCTCTTCGATAACCGATTGCAAAAGTCCATGACTGACACCATTATATGGTAATGGACATCTGATGTAAACATCAATCGAATCAATTTTATCAGTTAAGTCATTTTTACCTGGCCACCAATCTTTAGCACCAAAAGGCTCAGAAAGTGTCCACATAGCAGGTACTCCATTATGTTCTTTAATTTCAAAAGAGCCAAACCCGCTATTTTGTATTGGTTCGCCCTGATAATAAATCCGCACTGAATCCATCCTCCCTGCTTCAACCAAAACCTCAAGATTAATAACAAACTCATGGTTAGAAACAAAATTACACTCAACCTGACGATTTCTAAAAATTACAGAATCAATAACCATATTATCGTTCAGCTCGAGTAAAATAGATTCTAAGTTTTCAATCGCTTTGAAGTGATGCAAAACATTTCCAGAAATATAGCGAACCGAAGGGTCAACATCCCACTCAAATCGAGTATAAACAATATCAATATTTAATCCGGCACGTGAATCATTCGGCTGATTCATACGTTGATACCTCATCATCGCCGTTTTAGCAATAAGATCGGTATTATCTTCAAAAAACAAAGGCTGTGCAAAAGTTTGCTTTGCAAGCATAAACAATAAAATATTGAGAACAAATGCTAAATAGGCCAGAAATCGGTTCATCTTATAATCATTTTTGAATTAAAGTGTTGGTTGAAATCCATCTTCAAAATTTATATCAATTTTGATGATTGTATCGCCAAAATTAGAAAAAACATTGATAGCAAAGTCATTTTACGCATCTTTGCATAAATTTTTTTTGTGTGAAAGTATTACTAAAACTTATTTTTGTTTCTATTTCGTTATTTACAATTACTTATCTGCTCTCTTGTGCCAACCAGCTTGCTCCGAGTGGCGGACCACAGGATAAAGAGCCGCCGGTTGTTATAAGTTCGTTACCACCCAATTTTTCAACTCATTTCGACAAAAACAGAATCAGACTTACCTTCAACGAGTTTGTACAGCTAAAACAAGCTGACGAACAAATTCTCATCTCCCCTCCAGTACAGAAAAAGCCAGACTATAACCTTAAAGGGAAATCACTTTTTATTAATTTAAAAGAAGATTTATTACCAAATACTACCTATTCCTTTTTTTTCGGCAATTCCATTACTGATATTACCGAGGGGAATCCGCTAACAAACTTTCTATATGTTTTTTCTACAGGCGACTACCTCGACTCACTATCAATAGCCGGCGAAGTAAAAAACGCTTTTAATCTAAAGCCAGAAGAGGGAGTCTTTGTTATGCTCTATCCGATTTCAAACGATACCATCCCTGCCGATTCGCTTCCCATGAAAATCAAACCATCGTATGTTACCAAAACTAATAAAGAGGGTAATTTCAGGTTAAATTATCTTCGTAACGAGCCGATGAAACTCTTTGCATTGAAAGATATCAACAATAATTATCTTTATGATATGCCTGATGAAGAGATTGCTTTTACTGAAGAAATCGTAATCCCGGAACATATTAAAACGATGGAACCTGACACTACCCTCGGTCAAGCGCCTGATTCAATTCATACTAAGCTATTATATGATAATTTTTTTCATTTGAAACTCTTCCAACAAATTGATTCAACGCAACGCAGGTTATCGGAAACAGGGTTTTACCCACCCGGATTTTTGATTACTTATCGTTATGGACTAAAGAATCCCGTCATTAATCTTTTTAAAGAAAAAAACGAAGCCCCTTGGTATATTAAGGAGTTAAATAAAGGAAGGGACTCACTTAGAGTATGGCTTACACAACCAATGCCTGATAGCATTACCATTAAAATACAGGATGGAGACTTTTTTTCTGATACCGTACTCATTGTATTGCCTGAAAAGAAAACTCCCGAAACTTCAAAACGCCGTCAAAAGGAAGAAACAAAACAAACGGAGCAACTTATAATTAATAGTAATGTGAAATCAAGGTTGCTCGAATTAAACACACCCTTAGAGCTTACATTTGAGCATCCGATAAAAAAATATAATAAAAGTCATATTTGGCTTTTTTCTGAAAAAGATACTGTTTTAGCAAATTTAAGTTTTGCAGATAATGCCAACCGAAAATTGAAGCTAATTCAGAAATTGGAAGAGGAAACATTGTATAACTTGGTCATCCGCGATTCAACATTTTTCGATATTTATGATCATACTCATGATTCTTTGGTGATAGTTTTCAATACCCGCAAAACAAGTGATTACGGCAACCTATACTTAGATGTAAAGATTAAAAATGATTCAATTCCATATATCCTGCAACTGCTTGATCCGAAAGAAAACGTCATTCATGAAACAGTGCTTAACAAGTCAGAAGAATTGGCTTTCGAACTGTTAAACCCTGGTATTTATACCCTCAAAGCTATTGAGGACAAGCATACTAACGGAGTATGGGATACGGGTGATTACTTAAAAAAGAGAGAACCCGAAAAGGTTTTTTTCTTTCAAAAAGAGCTACAGATACGAACCAATTGGGACATTGAGGAGGTATGGAAAATCGAGTAAAGTAAAGCCTAAAAGAGTAACATTTGTGTTACAACAATCAGTTATCATCTTGACATCGGTTTATACAATCAAGAATATCCACAAGAGCTTTGTGTTTAATTTCATAAAACTTTTTCTTCCCGTGCCGTTTACTGATTAAAACACCATTTGTTCTTAAAATATTTAGATGATGTGATGTGGTAGCCTGCCCTAAACCAAGTTGTTCATAAATATCAGTTACGCACATTTTTTCTTTACTCAATAATTCAAGGATGGCAATCCTTACAGGATGAGAGATAGCCTTTAGCTTTGAGGCGGCAGTTTCAAGTTTTTCTTGATTTATATGATATAATTTCATAGGTATTTTTCCGCTAAAATACTACAAAAAACAATATCTGCAAATAGATTTACATCAATTCTCAATCACAAGCCAACGAAGTGAACGCGAATTTCTTTGAATCAAAAAGCCCCTTATCACTAAGTTTAAGTTCAGGAATTACCAAAAGCGCCATAAAAGAAAGTGTCATAAAAGGCGAAGCCAATGTTGATCCATTTTCTTTAGCTAACCGATCTAACTTCTCGTAGGCTGCAGCAATCTTGTATCCATCCTCCGACGCCATGAGTCCTGCAACCGGTAATGGAAGTAACTCTTCCTTAGCGCCATCCACAAAACAAATACCACCTCGGGATTCAATTAACAGATTGACTGCCCTGATAATATCCGAATCATTAACCCCCAGCGCTATAATATTATGACTGTCATGCGCTACTGTAGAAGCTATTGCTCCTTTTTTCAGGTTAAAACTATTAACAAAAGCAACCGAAGGTTGTGCAGGCTGATAACGATTGTAAACCACAAGCTTTAAAATATCATTTTCAATATTACTAACTATTGAACCATCAGAAACTTTCGGATTTACGACTATCTCTTTTGTGATCAGTTGGCCATCAAATACCTGAATGACTTTTATTTTTTCTTTTGTGGTTTGTACTCTTATGTTACTCTCATTAATCTTTTTAGCACAGAAAAAATTAGGGGTCTCCTCTTCGATTGATTCTATCAAGGTTCTTCCATTTTTAGCTACTTGAATTCCTTTCACGTAAGTCTCTAAGACATTAAAATCAGCAAGATTATCTACTATGATAAAATCAGCATCATCGCCCGGTCTAAGTAAACCAACATCTAAATTATAATGTATTATTGGATTTAAAGAAGCGCTGCGCAATACTTGTAAAGGATCGTAACCTTTCCCAACTGCACGTTTTACAAGCTCGTTTATATGTCCTTTTACAAGATCATTAGGATGTTTGTCGTCGGAACAAAACAATACTTTATCCGGATAATCCCTAATAAGATCAATAAGCTCATCGAAGTTTTTCGCCGCACTTCCCTCCCTGATCAGAATTTTCATGCCCCATTTTAATTTATCCAGCGCCTCATCAATAGTATAGCATTCATGATCGGTAGATATGCCCGCCTCTATATATTTACGGATATCATTACCCATTAAGCCTGGCGCATGACCGTCAATAGGCTTATTAAATCTCTTCGCTGCCTCAATCTTAGCCATTACCTCGTGATCGTTAAAAAGAACACCCGGAAAATTCATCATTTCCGACAAATAATAAACATCATCTCTCTTTAACAAATCTGAAACATCGCTGGATGTAATAGTAGCTCCAGAAGTTTCAAATGATGTAGCCGGAACGCATGAAGGAGCCCCAAAAAAGAATTTAAAAGGTACCTTATTCCCATTCCTTATCATATAATTTACCCCTTCAATGCCCAACACATTTGCAATTTCATGAGGATCAGAGACTGTAGCAACGGTACCATGAACCACAGCAAGTCGTGCAAATTCCGAGGGGTTAAGCATACTGCTTTCAATATGAACATGTGAATCTATTAGCCCGGGAGTAATATATTGGGCATCGCACCGGTTACTTGGGATAATAGATTTTATTTTTCCCTTTTCTACCGATATTATTCCTGAAAAAATTCTTTTATTAACGACGTCAACAATATTTCCAGATACTTTAAAACCATTCTTTGTTTTCATATCAATATAAATTCCTTTTCGTGTGATAGGCTACCTTTTCTAACGAGGTTATCATATCATATTCTTCCAAATATACATGTGCCGGAAGATTCAACGGCTTGGATGAAAAGTTTAGTATCCCGCTGATACCTGATTTAACAAGATGATCAGCCGTTTCCACAGCTTTATCCACCGGAACCGTGATCAAGCCAATAGTAATACTATGCTCTTTTATTTTATCTCCCAATTCATCAATATGATATACAGGTATGCCTGAATATAGTTTGCCAGTTTTTTCGGTGTTTATATCAAAAGCGGCAACGATTCTAAGCTTAGGTCGTTTACCGTAAAGATATTTCAAGATCGCTTTCCCTAAATTTCCAAGTCCCATAATACAAACATTCTGACCTTGCTCAGTATCTATTATATTACCAATCAGTTCGATGAGTTCTTTTACATCATAACCCCGTCTTAAAGTTCCGTTATATCCAATCAACATGATATCGCGCCTTACCTGCACTGAAGTGATATGTAACAGGCGAGCTATTTCGTGTGAAAAAATAAACTCTTTACCACCTGCAAGGGTAATGAGCAAATTTCGACGATACTGGCTAAGTCGTTCAATAGTCTTATCAGGAAGAATCATTTAGAAATCGTTTTTTGTTTATCATGCAAACTTACAATTAATTAAAAAAGAATTGTAGTATCAGATCGTAATTTGACTAAATAGCTCTTCAAATTCAAAAAACAACAAGCTTCAGTTTTAAATATTCCACCTGTTAAAACTCTTATAAAATCAGTATTTTAATCTAATTTCGGGAATCTACAACAATACTTTTGTTTTTTCGGATTTTAATTAAATGTTTAGAATTTCAAAAAAGGCTCGATCCGTTATTAATCAATTTTATTGCAAAACGCACTGATTGTTCAACTAATTCAGTATTTAAGAAATTGCCGACTTTTCTCTTTCATGCAAACTGCAACAAGAGCAACAATTTCCTGTGTATTTACTTTATCTATTTAAAAAAAACCTTAACCCATCAAATCCGGACTATGTAACCAATTAAATAGCTAATCTCTCCTTCCGAGGAAAATCATTATATAATAAGCTAATGTGGCTAATGATGCGAGTGCCGCAACCACATATGTCATTGCTGCCCATTTAAGGCCATCTTTAGCCATTTCCTGCTGTTCGCCTATAGTAATACCTGTTCCTTGTAGCCATACCAACGCCCGGCGTGATGCGTCAAATTCAACGGGTAGAGTTATCAGACTAAATAAGGTCGTAAGGCCAAACATAATTATACCTATTAGCAATAAAGCCGGAAATATTTGAATGGTTAGAATACCGGCAAGTAAAACCCACTGCATCCATTTCGAGCTGATACTTACTACCGGCACAAGCTGCGAGCGCATTTGAAGCCAGGCATAAGCCTGAGCATGTTGTAAAGCATGACCGGTTTCATGTGCTGCAACAGCAGCAGACATTACACTACGTCCGTTATAAACGGCAGGACTTAGATTGATAGTTTTGTTCAATGGATTGTAATGATCGGTAAGTTCTCCGCCAACCGATTGAACTTTCACGTCAGTTATGCCATTTTGACTTAACATTATTCTGGCAATGTCAGCGCCTGTCTGTCCACCCGGCAAGGCCACTTTAGAATACTTTTCAAAGCGGTTCTTTAAACGACTTTGTACAATCCAACTGAGAAAAACAAAAACTCCGAAAATAAGAATGTATGGTATCATAGTATAAAAATTATTTTGCGCCACAGCATGTCAAATACAATGCCAACAAACTAAATAACATTATTATTTGCCCTTTGTTGCATTACATACGTCTTTAAAAATCATATTTAGTGCAAGTAATCAAAACAATAAGAATTGCAATGAATAAATGCCAATTCTATATTAACCAAAGAAAATCTGGTTGAATATCCAAAATCGTAAAGATTTTTATTAAAAATGATTTGTTTTCAGCTATAAAAAATTTTTAGCCTTTTTCATTTCTTATTGAATAAAATTATATTTTTGTTGGAAATTAACGCAAAATATACATTTTTTTAAATGAGTGATGAAATAAAAATATTCGCACCCATATTTTTTCAAAAATTTTATCTTGTTACTTTTTTTCGTAAAGAGTGGGCTGGGTTATATTTTATTCTTCTTGATTTGCGTAAAACGACTATGAACATTTTTTTCCTTTCTACTTTCACAGCTCATCTTCGAGCCGGCCACGCTTTTTAGCCAATTTATTTAGTCGTTTTATTCCTTTTTTTTTACAACCATTTTCCGGTCAAAGCAGTTTTGGCTTAATTAATTATTATAACATTTTACTAATTAAAATTTTACAACAATGAAAAGAATGCTATTATGTAGTTTTTTAATGGGCTTGATACTCCTACTTGTATCGCCTCAAACATTTGCTCAATGTGCTGAAATTTCCCAAAAGGCAAACTCTTCAGCTCAACGCATTGATAATTTTGTCATCATAGGAGCCGAAACAACCTTAAACTCTAATGTTCCTGTTTATCCTTATTATGGGTATTCAATTTCCCAAACATTATATTTACAAACCGAATTAAACTTCAGCAATAAAATGATTGAAGGGATAGGTTATCAATATAATGGAAACCAGAGTGTGCTTGAATTATGGATTGAGATTTATTTTGAACACACTACATTAGATAATTTAACTAATACAGTTTCATTAAACAATGCCACTAAAGTTTTTGATGATGTTTATTATTTTAAGGAAGGTGAGGAATGGTCAACTGTGGATATAGATCCTTTCTATTACAATAATAACGATAATCTTCTTGTTACTGTCATAGAGAAAAAGCCTGGATGGGACTCATACAGCGATAAATTCTATACTACCTCCGTGCCTGTATCATACCGTTGGTGTCAAGGCACACAAAATGACGGCTCGCCCTATAATCCTGAAGATTTACCCTTGCTTAACCAAATAACTTATCGTCCCAATACCAAATTTTTATTTGATGATATGCCAACTGGGCCTCCATTAAGTATTATTACTCCTACATCTTTAGATTTTGGCAATGTCGAAACCTCAAATAGTAAAGCCTTACCTGTTGTCATTAAAAATGGTGGGGGCGATCCACTTGAGATAACAGGTTTTTCATCTTCAAATAGTCAATTTGCAGTAATAGACGCCTCCTTCCCAATCGTCCTTGGGCCGGGCGAAAAAAAGAAAGTACAGATTGCCTTTACTCCTACTATGACCGGAAATATATCTGGCACTATTGAATTCATGATGGATAAGGAAATTGAAGGCGATCATATTGTTAATGTTACAGGAAAAGGATTATTTTTCAGATATGTCGTAATTGGAGATGGAGAAGAAGTAAGCAATACACCAGTTTACCCTTGGTATGGCTATTCGTTTACCCAAACACTTTATTTACAAAGCGATATTGATACAGATAATGCAATGATTCAACGTGTAGGATATCAATATGCTGGTACTAACCCATCCCTCGAACTAACTATTGAAATATGGATGACACATACCGACCTTACTTCAATTACGTCAACTATACCAATGACCGGTTTTACAAAAGTGTATGACGGACCATATAATTTAGTAGCTGGAGAAGAATTTGCATGGGTTGAGATTACACCATTCTTGTACAACAACGTAGATAATCTGATCATTGCAGTATTTGAGAAAAAACCAGGATATAACTCTTCAAGTGACAAATTTTATTCTACCAAGTTAGCTGACGGTCAAAATATGTGTGTTGGCAGTTGGAATGATAGCAACCCGTACGATCCTTACAATCTACCAGCAGGAAATCAAATTAACTATCGTCCAAACACGAAGCTATATATCAGTGGCGAAATTCCTACCGAACCTGAAATAAAGACACAGCCATTAAGTTTAAATTTCGGAGAAGTTGAAGCCACTGTAACTAAAGTACTTAATATTGAGGTTATGAATATTGGTGGGGGCACGCTTGAAATTACAGGTGCTAATTTCACAAACTTGCACTACTCAGTTATCAATGTTGATTTTCCTGTACTATTGGAAATGGGGCAGAAAAAAGTTTTTGATATCCAATTTGCACCTACTGATCCAGGTTTGGAAGAGGGGCTTCTTACTTTTGAAATTGATGCTTCTATACCTGGTTCAAAGGTAGTAGAGCTTTCAGGAAGAGGCCTGCGTTTTGGCGTACTACGCGAAAGTTTTGAAAAAACACTATTCCCTCCTTTAGGATGGTTAGTTGTAGATAATAACGTTGACAATAAAGGATGGCTCAGAAATGTAAACAATGTACCTACAGGTAAAATTGCACCTCGTACTGGAATAGCTGCTGCAGGATTAAGCACCTATGCCGGAAGCCCAGGGCAAATAAGCTATGACGACTGGCTGATTACTCCAAAAATGAAATGGCAGAATGGCGATATATTCAATTTCTGGATTAAACGCCTTGCTGATCAAAACAATCAAATTTGGCGCATCAAACTTTCGTCTAACTCAACAGAACTTAGCGATTTTACCCAAATTGATGTGATTACCGATCCACCATTGAATTATGTTTTAAAAGAATATGACTTATCAAACTTTGGGTTGCAAGATGGAGACGAATATTATATCGCTTTCCACTTCAATGGCAAATGGTGCTGGCCAGGTGTAATTGATGATGTCTTAGGGTCAGTAATGATAAAATTTAATTATGACCTGTTGACGCTAAATTTCACAGGTCCAAATCTATTATATAAAAATACTCCACAAAATTTTACAGTAGAGTTTGGCAACTGGGGTTTTTACGACTTTGCAGGCGATGATTATTCTATTGCTTTGTGCACCGAGATTAACGGAATTGAAAACACACTCGCAAGCTTGCCAGGTGTAGATATTGCTGTTGGCGAAACAAAAACCGTAACCATACCGCTAAATATAGCTAACATTGGAGTATATGATGTTTATGCAAAACTTATCGCTGAAACTGATGAGGATCAAAGCAATAACAAAACTAAGTCAATTGATATTGAAGTAATTCCAACATCATTTGTTGTAAAGAATATTGGAACTTTCCCAATGCCAGAAAACACCTGGTACTATTATCTTTATCCTATCAACTTTGAGGATTATAGAAAATCAAGTCTTACACAAACTCTATATTTCAAAAACGAACTTAACACCGGCGGTATAATTGATAGAATTTGCTATTACAGATCATTTGCAACCGATATGTTGGAGAAAAAAATAAAAGTTTGGATAAAGGAAGTTGATGCTACATCTTTATCAGCAGAAACCTACGTTCCACCATCACAAATGACTTTGGTTTTTGATGGTATGGTAGATTTTCCAGCAGGGATGGGCAGATCTGATATTATACTTTCTAATCCTTACGTCTATTCCGGATCTGGAAACCTATTAGTTACAGTTTATTATTATTGGGGCACGAATTTTAATAGCACTTCGCGATTTGCTAATATGAATCCTGATTATGGCCCTGAACGGACATTATTTGATGCGGACTATAGACCTATTGATCCTGAGAATCCATCTACAACTTTTCTATATTCAACTGCGAATTATCCTTACACAACATTAATGTTCGAAACCGGTAATGGTCTTGGCAATATAAGCGGAAGGGTACTGTATCAGGTAAATAATAGCTCGGTACAAGGAGCAAAAGTAACTATCGAAAATCCTTTATTCCCGGGTTTGGCTGCAACAATTTACACAAATGCATCGGGCAATTTTAGCGCTCCCTATGCATTAGCTGGTAATAATCTTAAAATCACAATTTCGAAATATGGCTATGTAGATTTAGTTTTAGAAAATGTAGTTCTTCCACCAAACGGAACAAAAAATTTGGGTAATCTCTACTTGATTGAAAGCCCAAAAGTTGACCTTGATGGTAATGTTGTAACAAGTGATGACATGGCACCTGCTGTAGGTGCAATAGTGAAACTTATCGGAATGGATAATTATCAGACTACAACAGATGAAAATGGTCACTTCTCCTTCTCATCTATCTGGGGTTTAGCATCTTATCAAATAGAAATTACTCTTGACGAATATCAGGATTATCAATCCGTAATCCAAGTACCAGGCGTTAATCATACACTTGATCAAATAACCTTACTTGAAATAGCTCCCGGACCTAACATTGTAACGTTAGACGAGGAAGATGACAAAGTAATTCTATCTTGGTATGGCGCAAATGATCCCTATCCTATTGAGTTTAGGTATGATGACGGAGAGGCTGTTGGTGTTTTAATCACAACTGGGAATCCGACAATTGTTGGCGGATCCTCATGGATGCATAATGCGGTTATAAATCAGTTGCACTGGTACACTTATCAAACAGAAAGTTATCCGGCATCAGATTATGTGATGTTAACCGTTTTAGGACTTACTCCACAAGGCGAACCAGATCCCAACGATGTCTTGTTTATTCAGGGTAATGTAAGAAACAACTATGGATGGAATAGTTTTGATCTTCCCTATCCTATTAATGCCCCTAATGGATTTTTCTTTGGCACATCAGGCTATAATAATTACACACTTATTGCCTATGATGATGGTGTTGACGAACCATGGGTATGGGAACCCAGAACCCAATGGAGTAATGGAATGGGTGCATATAATCCACTTGAAAATGTTACATCACCTGCATTATATGGTAATATCTTTATTCGGGCATCAGGATTAACTTACGGCGCTCTTGAAACTGATTTATTGGTTAATTCAAATATTCGGGTTATTGATTTAAGTTCCATAACCACACAATTTCTCACAATGAATATTAATCCAATAGAAACAGGCAATCCGAAAATAAAGATTATGAATTACAAGCCTGAAAATTCAAGAGGCTTTGAACATTATAATGTATATCGTAAACTTGCCTCCGAAAAATCGTGGAAGAAACTGAACCATGCACCGATACATGAAACTTCTTACACCGATTTCAGTTGGGAAGCTGCAAAACTGGGAACCTATATTTATGCTGTGGATGCCGAATATACCAACGGCGTTCTATCTGACAAATCCGAGTCGGATGAAATTGAAAAGAAAATCATCAACGGACAGATAGTTGAGCTACCGAAAGGATGGTCAGCCATCTCATCTTATAAAGATATTGAAAATCCATCGCTTGAGTATCTCTTCAGACACATTACACCATCGAAATCTATGATTATCCTATTAGGAAAATCCGGATTTTACTGGCCAGGTCAAAATATAAATCAACTTGTCAACTGGAATACTCACGAAGGATACAAAATTAAGATGAGCAACGACGAAGCTATTTTGATGAAGGGTGATATAGTTACCAATAAAACGGTACCTCTTACCAAGGGAGTAAATTATCTTCCTGTTCTATCTGAAATCTCAATAGATGCTGATGTGATTTTCAACCAAATTTTTGATAAATTGATCTTTGCATTCGATTTTTCTGAAGGATTAATTTATTGGCCTGAAGGAGGTATTATGACCTTGGCAACACTTGACCCTGGAAAAGGTTATCTATTAATTATGAGCGCCGAATGTGAAGTCCTATTTCCTGATGGAACGAAAAAAGCTAATAGAATCAACAAACCCTCTGTTGTGAACAATTCGCCTTGGAAAGTAATTAACACTGGAAGTGCCCATATAATTGCAATAGAAAATCAAGCGCTCAAAACAATGTCGCCTGGCGATATTATTGGTGTGTTTAATAGTTTTGATGTCTGTGTCGGACAAGTTCAATACCATGGAAATAATGACAACGAAAGCCTGATAGTATATGGTAACGATTTCACAACGCCGGATATTGACGGGCTTATGGAAGGAGAATTGATGAAATTCAAATACTACTCAGCCACTGATGGTCAAATATCAGAGCCACAAGTAACATGGGATTATTCAATGCCTGATGCAGATATCTATACAGAATATGGCAGATCAGCTATTACTGGTATTAAATTAGGTGCAACATCAATTGCTGAACTAACACAACCTGATGTAATCATTTATCCAAATCCGGCCAGCAGGCAAGTATTCATTAATGTAAGCAATAATGGAGATGCTAAGATTGAATTGATGAACCAACTTGGTAAATCATTATTGACAACCAAAACAAATGCGCCAACAACAAGAATAGATATCTCATCCTTTGCATCAGGTATTTATTTTATAAAAGTTACTTGCAACAATTTTGTTATTACACAAAAATTGATAATCAGGTAAGCTTAAACAGGTATTTTTGACTAAAGTATAAGTCGTGAAAATTAGAAGCTCTTTGCAGAATTATTAAATCAAAATTAATGGCCTTCCGAAGTAAAGTAGGAAGGCCATTCTTAAATAAAAAAAGAGCGACATTTTTCTTACCGACTAATCAAATAGCTGTATAAAACGAGTATTAATAAACCTAAAAATGCACAGGTTTTTATTAGATTGACATGAAACGCTTATTAAAAATGAAAAAAATAATTCAAAATAAAAATTCATTCTTCATAAAATCAATTTGATCATTACTTTTAAACAATAACAGACTTTTGTTAATGAAGTTAATATTAATAATAACACGATGTTTATGAACTTACAACATTCGTTAAGTGAATTATTTCAAAAAAACCTGTGGAAAAAGCATACTTTTGTCAATTTAATCTGTTTTTTTTCTAAAGCTTGATAATAACATTTACTAAAATTATATCTCACTAAAATGAAAAACAAAGTACTAACAACAGGGTTTCAACTTATATTTTTTTTCATCTTTTTTATTACGATCAACCTTTCAGCTCAATTTCAGGATCGGGGTAAAGACCCTAAAACCGGTAAATATATTGTGGTCCGTGGCGAGCGTCCACCGATTGATTTAGATCAGGTATCACAGGAGGCATATGAGCCGGGCCGAATAAACATCAAACTAAATCGGGAATTTGAAAACCTGCTTCCAGTAACAAAACTTTCTGCAGGTTCTGATGGATACGTTGTTATCGGAAACAGCAAGCTCGATAGAATCAATCAAGAGTTTGGCGTCAAAAGTTACAAGCCCTTGTTTGAACCACTTTATGACATATACGAGAAAGCCGAAGATTTTCGTGAAAGGCATAAAGCATGGGGGCTTCATCTCTGGTTTACAGTAGAAATTGAAATAAAAAGCGATGTTATCGCTGCCGTAAGGCAATTTGCAAACCTGAAAGAAATTGAAATTGCAGAACCAGAATATAAGAAGGCATTGTCAGTTATAGAAACAACTCCTTATCTTTCCACTCCGATTCAAACAGATAATCCAAAAGGCACAACAGATTGGACACCAAATGATCCACAATTCAACGATCAATGGCATTATAAAAATACCGGACAGCAAGGCGGTACTCCTGGTGCCGACATAAGCCTTGTTGACGCATGGGAGATTGAAAAAGGAAACGCACAAGTAATAGTAGCAGTTATAGACGGCGGGATTGATTATTTCCACACCGACATAGCAGCAAACATGTGGTCGGAAATTGGTTACAACTTTTATAATAACACACCCAATATCACACCTTTAGATCATGGAACCCATGTAGCCGGAACTATTTCAGCGGTTAATAATAACGCTATCGGAGTGTCGGGTATCGCAGGCGGATCAGGGAATGGTGACGGTGTTAGGTTAATGTCGTGTCAAGTGTTTTCATCTAACACATCTGGTTCTGGATTTGAACTCGCATTTATCTATGCTGCCGACAACGGCGCTGCTATTGCACAAAACAGTTGGGGCTATACAAATCCCAATTATTATGAACAATCTTTACTTGACGCAATCGACTACTTTAACCTAAATGGTGGCGGTAACGCTATGGATGGAGGAATTTCAATATTTGCAGCAGGAAACGATAACTCATCCCAAAACTATTATCCCGGATATTATTCCGGCACATTGTCAGTAGCTGGAACCAATAATCAGGACAAAAAATCATGGTATTCCAATTATGGATCGTGGGTAAAAATATCGGCTCCCGGTGGTGAAACCAATACAGTTTTACAAAGGGGTGTACTTAGTACCACAATAGGTAACCAATATGGATACTTACAAGGAACTTCTATGGCTTGTCCACATGTATCCGGAGTAGCGGCTCTCGTCATCTCACAGGCTTAGGGGCTGTTAAATTCTGTCGAAGTGGAAGAAATCCTGATAAACAATATTGATGACCATTATGGAGTAAACCCCACTTATATTGGGCAGTTAGGATCCGGAAGATTAAATGCATTTAAAGCTTTGAATGCTGTACAAAATGTAATAAGCGCAATAAAAAATCCTAAAAATTTCAACGCCACCCCGATCGGCTTCAATATTATCAGCCTATCATGGAAAAAAAATGATGATAACAATAATGTAATGATAGCGTGGTCGTCAGACGGAATATTCGGCAAGCCTCAAAATGGAATTAGCTATTCCATTGGCCAAACCTTGCCGGGTGGTGGCACGGTAATCTATTCAGGGAATAACACAAGTTTTACTCACTCCAATCTTAATCATTCTACCACCTATTACTATAAAGCTTGTTCATTTAATGGGCTTTCTGAATATTCAAGCGGCGTATTAGCAAATGCAACTACCCTTTGTGCGCCTGTTTCAGAATTACCTTTCGAAGAGAGCTTTACACAGTTTATAACTCTACCAAATTGTTGGGAAATCATTGATAATAAAAGCAATGGGCAAGTCTGGTCAATCGGAACTGTTCCAAGCGGCTTATCAGGATCATTCGGCAACTATGCTTATGTAAATAGTGATGGTTATGGATTCTTTGGCTCTCAAAACACCGATTTAATAACCCCGGAATTTGATTTTACCAATTATACCGATGTAAAACTTAGTTTCAACCATTTTTATAAACATTATTCATCATCTGCATCTGTTGACTATAGTATTGATAACGGAAATACATGGACTAATTTGCAAACATGGACTGCCTCCACTACAAACCCAACCACTTTCGACCAAACTATATCAGCCATTGCAGGTGAATCACAGGTCAAATTCAGATGGAAATATATTGGAGCGTGGTCATATTATTGGTGTGTTGATGACATCTCCATAACCGGAACCTGGAACGGACCAATAATTGACTTCACTGCCAATCCAACAGAAGTATATCCCGCAGAAACAGTAACTTTTACTGATGCTTCATCAAATGGAAGTTTTACATCATGGAGTTGGGATTTTGGCGAAGGCGCTATTCCGGCAACCGTCACAGGACAAGGACCACATGAAGTTATTTACCAATCCTATGGCAAAAAGACCGTATCACTCAAAGTAGATAATCATCCAATAAAAACTAAAGCTGAATATATAAACGTAGTTAAACAAATCTTTTCCGCATCAGAAACTTACACAAATGGAGATATCCCGACGGATAAAGATTTTACCTCTTTGCCCGGCGCCTCATCCTGCCCAGGCTACCTTACGGTGAACATACCCTTGGGCGCTGAAATTAACGGCGTAGATGTCAGTTACAACATGACTGCCAGCAGTACTGGACGAAAATCACATCAGCGCTCACAATTAAGGTGTGTATCACCAGGCGGCACCAATGAAACCTCGCTGGCAGTCGGGATGGGCAGCTCAATAGGAACACAAAGCTATAACAGAACTCAGCTTAATATCGCCAATGAGGTTGCTGGAGGTGGAGAGATAGCTTTTGAACTGCACGCAGGTAGAACAACAGCAGGATCAGGATGCAATAGTTTTTTCAACAAAGTTGACAACAACTCGTGGACGATTACAGTATATTATACACTTAATCCATTTTATCAGGCTGATTTTGCTGCCGATAAAAACTCAATTTGCGAAGAAGAACAAGTGCAATTTACCGATTTATCATCCGGCGCCCCCACTGCATGGGATTGGGAATTTCCGGGAGGTACACCGTCATATTCTAACTTGCAAAATCCGGTAATAACATACAACGACGAAGGAATTTACAACGTTACCTTGAAAGTCTTCTATGGCAGCATAATAAGAGAGCTTGTTAAATCAGATTTTATTGAAGTGATCAACTGCAATACTAATATCCTTCCACCTGGTTGGGATATTATCAACACAGGCAATACCGACCTGATTACCATCCCTGAAAATGCCATACTAACAATCGAAGGAGAAGCTCTTGCCGAAAATAATTGGTTAGGTGTCTTTTATACCAACGATAATGATGAACTAAGGTGTGGAGGTGCAATTCAAGTCATTCCCGGCCAGTTAAATACTTTGACTGCCTTTGGCAACGACCCGGTAACAAATGAGAAAGATGGATTTGACTTTGGTGAAACATATATGTGGAAATTATATGATACTGAAGCGGAAACGGAGTATCCAGCATTTGCATTTTACAACCCTGAAATGGCTAATAAAAATGGTGTGTATGGCATTGGAATTTGTGAAGTTGAAAAATTAGGCTCAATTCAAACCATACAGGTAAATCTTCCGGAAGGTTGGAGTGGGTTTTCCCTTCCATTCGATCCATTAGAACAAGATTTATCTCTGATTTTTGAAAATATTGAAGATAAATTGATAGTATTAAAAAACAATGACTATCTCTATTGGCCTGGACAAAATATTAATACATTTACTAACTGGTCAGCCTATTATGGAGCAGAAATAAAGATGAGCCAAAGCGCTTTACTCGATATCTCAGGTGTTCTGTTTAGTAAAACCATAGATTTAATAAACGGTTGGAATTATCTGCCGGTATTGAGCCAATCCCCGATTTTAACATCTGACATTTACACAGCTTTAAATGAAAAAGTTGAGATTATTAAAGAAATTGCCGGATATAACATCTATTGGAATGATATGAACATTTTTACTTTAGATCAACTTCAACCAGGCAAAGCCTATATGATAAAACTTAAGCAGCCAGCGCAACTTGAGTTTTCTTTTCAGTAAATAAATCACGATTTAGTGTTTGTCTGGCAGATAAGAATTGTTATTCACGGGGTGGCTTTATACTGGATTATCGCTCACGGGGTAACTTTGAGGCACCCTGTGAGTTAAAGAATCACCCCGAGAACAGCCTTATTCAAAAGAAGTTTTATCGGACAACAGTGAATTCAAAATCTTTATAGGCAATCCCATTTTTTTATAGTACCTCTTGCTCTCTACTCAATCCTCCAGTTTATTGGTTCGATACCATGTTGGGCAAGATATTCATTTGTTTTAGAAAAATGATGATTATTAAAAAATCCACGGCTTGCCGATAAAGGAGAGGGGTGTGGCGATTTGAGGACGAGATGCCTATTGGTGTCAATCAGATTTTCTTTTGCAATGGCATAGTTACCCCAAAACAAAAAGACTAAATGGTCTCTGTATTTCGAGAGTTTAGATATTACAGCATCCGTAAACTGTTCCCAGCCTTTGTTTTGATGCGAGCCTGCCATGTGGGCTCTTACTGTAAGAGTTGCATTGAGCAAAAGTACACCTTACTTTGCCCATTGAGTCAGGTTTCCGCTTTTCGGGATCGGAAGTCCAAGATCATTTTGCAATTCTTTAAAGATGTTTTGCAACGATGGCGGCTGCGCTACGTCATCGGGTACTGAAAAACAAAGCCCGTGCGCCTGACCGACGCCATGATAAGGATCCTGCCCAAGAATAACCACTTTCACCTTATCAAAAGGAGTAAGATCAAAGGCTGCAAAAATATTTTTCCCGGAAGGAAATACACGATAATGTAACTTTTCGTCAATTAAAAATTCTTTCAACTGAACAAAGTAAGATGACTCAAACTGATCTTTGAGCATAAGCTTCCAACTCTCTTGAATTTTTGGATTTATATTTGACATAAATAAACACTTGGATTTTAAAATAATAATGTTGCAATATTATAAAAAAATTGTTGTTATTTACAGAAATTCTTTTGCGAACAAAATTTAAGCTAAAAATCATAGTGAAAATATGATAAAAGTAATGAAAACTGCTATCGGTTTGGCCATTGTACTCATGGTTTTTTTCCTTGTCAGTTCTTGTAAAAGCACGCACCAATGTTCCGCGTATGGTGAAGTAAAAAAGCATCAACGTGAGTCGCGCAGGTAATAACCTTTGTCAAATTAAGCAAAAATGTAGATTGCATTTTTGATATTGAAATTATTGAGATGTTTTATTCAAAACATATACTGCTCCTGTTTCTTGCTCTTTTTATCTCTACTGAAATATTTTGTCAGACTGATGATCTGGACATTGATCGTTTTGATACAACTCTCAATCGGGTTATTCTACGTTACGAAAAGTCGGGCGGCTTGTTAGTGCATACCGGTGGTTTTGGAGCTATATTCCGGAAAGCTCATAATGTGAACTACTTCAGAAAAGATCTTTGGGAAATTGAATTTACCGGAATGCAGTCGGAAAAACAAGTTAGGATTAACTTGTACGGCACCTATTATAGCAATGCAAACAGTTACATTTACGGTAAGTTAAACAAAGTTTACATGCTTCATACGGGTCTTGGGCAGCAACACTTGCTCAACAGCAAGCCCTACTGGGGAGGAGTAGAAGTACGTTTTACCTATTATGGAGGGGCCTCATTGGCAATAGCCAAGCCAATCTACCTTTATATCATCATTGATCAAACCAACTTTAACTTCCTTGAACTTGAAAGCCAGAGATACGACCCTGAAAAACATTTTATTGATAATATTTACGGGCGTGCTCCATTCTTAGATGGCTTGGGTAAAACAAAGTTTTATCCGGGCATTTACGGGAAGGCCGGACTTAACTTTGAATATGGCGAGTATAATCAAATGTTAAAATCACTTGAATTAGGAATTATGGCTGAAGGCTATCCCATTCCTATACCAATGATGGCTTTCAGTCCGTCGCGTTACCATTTTATTAATTTTTACCTCAACGTTACTTTTGGTAAACGTTTTAATAAATACTAATCATTGATGCAACGACTTTTTGCTGCAATAAAAGTTATTCCTGAAGTTACACTTCTAAGCAACTATAGAGAATTAAAAAGTTTGTTGCACAACGATAAGATCACCTGGGTTGGTGAACAAAATATCCATATCACGTTAAAGTTTTTTGGCGACACTCCCGAAAGCGATATTCCTACTATCGAAAACATACTTAGTCAGGTTGCCAGTGGTCATCACCCTTTTGTTTTGAATCTGGAGTCAATCGGTATTTTTGGCAGTAGTTATAATCCTCGGGTAATCTGGTTAGGTATAAAAGAGCCGGAGAGCGTAAATGCGCTGGCGGAAGATATACTTAACACTTTGGATAAATCAGGTTACCCTCGTGATGATCAACACTTCAGACCACATCTTACTATTGGACGAGTAAAGATGCTAAAATTCAAAAAGGATTTCCAAAATATCATTAATCGGTTCAAATCAACTTATTTTCAAGAAGTTCAGGTTAACAGTTTTGAGCTGTTCGAAAGTAAGTTAACACCCCAAGGACCTATCTACACAAAACTTCAAACATTCTATCTTGGCCGAAATGGGTAGGGAATAAAGCGTATGGTGTGTTGTTGTCTTCCACCCCAAACTGATTGATAGTTGAGCCCATAAGGATTATCTAATGAACATTTTTGGTTCAGAATGGCATCTTATGATAGTCGAAAGTTTGGCCGTCAACAAAAAATTTGATTTGTTTAGCTATCCGTACAAATATTTTCAATTCCCTATTATTCAACCAGTTGATTGAATCCTGATCTCCCCTTGAAGCTTGCGCAAGAATTACTAAGAATTCAAAATCATATCTCTTCAGCCATGCTAAAGCTTGATCGTCATCTACCGATGCAGCATCAAAAGCAGCAAAATGTTGAAACCCGTGATCGAGTAACCATTCTATAGCTTTCTTATCACCCCTTATTGCGTTTGCCAAGGCGGCAAGCTCCGGATAATTATTATCTAACAACCATCTGGCAAATTCATGTTTACCACTTATGGCCATCTCAAGAGCAAGGAGGATCTTTACCGGATAATCGTATAGCTGTATCACAAAAAGAGTATTATCTGCCAAAAATAACGAAAATATTTAGCTGATGAATCACAGATTACAAATTGAGCGTTATCAGCACTAATAGAAAAGGCTTTTTATTGATCAATACAGGTTAATAAACTTTGTACTCCACTCCTATTTCTTTAAGTTTTTCAGCAATAGCAAGCAATTTATCTTTGCCTACCACTTTCAGGCCGAGCGTTGGAGTTTGCCGGTCAATAGGGTAAAGCATTACATAACGAGGTTTAATTAACTTAATGTGATTAATCCATTCAGCAACCTCAGCATCGGTTGTGTTATCTACGGCACGACCTTTAAATTCGCCTTGCACAAAGAGGGTTTGAATAATAGCTTTTTTACCAAATTTCCGAAGATTACTAACGATGACATTGAGGTTAAGCTCTTTGGATCTGGGTCGGTTAATAAGGCGGAAAGTACTATCGAAGCCTGCATCAAGCTTTAAGATATTGTTGTCAACCTGATTGAGGGCATTAAAAATTTCCGGTTTATGTATCATGCTTGAGTTCGACAATACCGTAACATCAGCTTCGGGGAAAAACTTGTCTCTAAGTTTTATTGTATCGTGGATGATTCCAGAAAACTCAGGATGTATGGTAGGCTCACCATTTCCTGCAAAGGTAATTGAATCGGGGAAATTTTTGTTCGCTTTAAGATTCAATAGCTTAACCTCTAACTGTTCAGCAACTTCATTACGAGTTGGGAGTTTACCAAAATAATCACTTTCGTCGGGCGACCAGCCACATTCGCAGTATATACAATCGAAAGTGCAAATTTTATGAGTATTAGGCAACAAATTAATTCCTAATGAGTTACCTAATCTGCGACTTCTCACAGGTCCAAAAATAGTTTCGCTGAATAAAAAACCCGCCATTTAATGTATCTATCAAAAATTAAGAAATATATCAGAAAACAAAAATAACGACGGAATGTTATGTTAATCGAAAAACTATTACATTTTTATTTATGTATTTTCGCCACACAAATTGATTTATGGCAAACATCAAAGAAATAAAAGAGCCAATCAACGATCATCTCCTTGCTTTCGAGAAAAAATTCGAAAAAGCCATGAAAACCCGTGTTGCCTTGCTCGATTACATTACACGATACATAATAAGACGTAAAGGAAAACAGATGCGGCCAATGTTTGTCTTTTTTTCAGCAGGAATTACCGGGCAAATTACCGAGTCAACTTATCGTGCTGCCTCAATGATTGAGTTGCTACATACGGCCACTCTAATACATGATGATGTAGTGGACGACTCCAACATCAGGCGCGGCTATTTCACTATAAATGCATTATGGAAAAACAAAATCGCTGTGCTTGTAGGAGATTTTCTTTTGTCAAAAGGTCTTTTATTAGCGCTTGACCATAATGAGTTTGAGCTTTTGAAAATCGTCTCCGTTGCTACACGCGAAATGAGTGAAGGAGAGTTGCTACAAATTGAAAAAGCACATAAACTCGACATCGAAGAGGGTGTTTATTTTGAGATTATACGCAAAAAAACAGCCTCGCTCATTGCATCATGTTGTGCTGCAGGAGCACACTCGGCAGGAGCCGATAAAGAGACGATTAAAAAAATGTATCAGATAGGTGAGCATATTGGCATGGCATTCCAAATAAAAGATGACCTGTTCGATTACCAAAAAAACAAAGAAGTAGGCAAGCCGAACGGCATTGATATCAAAGAACAGAAAATGACGCTACCATTGATTTATCTGCTTAACAACTCATCATTCTTAGAAAAGAAAAAAGTAATTAACATTGTAAAAAGACATAACCTTAATGCCGAAAAGGTAGATCGCGTGATAGAACAGGTAAATAAAAGCCAGGGAATAGAATATGCTACTCGCAAGATGTATGAATACCGCGATAAAGCTTTTGAACTGTTGTTGGATTTCCCCGAGTCGCCTATGCGCAAAGGATTCGAGCAATTGGTTATTTACACTACCGAAAGAAATAAGTGATCGTTTAGGAATATCTTTTAAATCACTTTTATAAAAACAAACTTAGGCAGAGTAATACTTTTACTTAATTTCGGTACCATCTACATAATTATCAGGTGGAGCCACAAAGCCAAGTGAACCGTCAGGATTTTCGGCCATCAGTATCATTCCATGCGAGGTAATCCCTCTCAGCTCCTTAGGCGCAAGATTTACCAGAATACACACTTTACGGCCAATCAAATCCTTGGCATCATAATGTTCGGCTATTCCAGAAACAACAGTTCTTTTGTCTATTCCGGTATCTATGGTAAGTTTCATCAGCTTTTTGGTCTTAGCAACCTTTTCGGCTTCGAGGATTGTGCCGGTACGGATATCCATTTTTGCAAATTCATCATATTGAACAGGCTCTTTTAGCGGATTGGGAACAAACTTATCATTCTGATTTGCCCTACTTGTAGCATTTAGTTTCTCAATCTGTGCATTAATGGTTTCGTCTTCAATTTTCTCAAAAAGAAGTTCGGGATTGTTAATTCTATGCCCCGGTTTTAGCAAATGGATGTTGCCGGCCTCTTTCCATTTCATTTGTCCGATATTTAACATTTCTGACAGCTTTTTCGCAGTGAATGGCAAAAACGGCGCAGCAACAATGGTAAGATTAGCGCATATCTGAAGTGAAATATTTAAAACACTCTTTACACGATCAGGATCAGATTTAAATATTTTCCACGGTTCGTTATCGGTTAAATATTTATTTCCTAATCGGGCGAGGTTCATCATCTCGGCAAGCGCCTCTCGAAAACGAAAATTTTCAAGACTCATACTTATCCTTTCGGGAATTGCCTCTATTTCGGCAATCGCTTTCAGATCATCTTCATTAAACTGGCTTGCTTGCGGAACAAGGGCATCAAAATATTTATGAGTAAGAACTAAGGTTCGATTAACAAAATTGCCTAAAATTGCTACTAATTCGCTGTTGTTGCGTGTTTGGAAATCTTTCCACGTAAAGTCGTTATCTTTTGTTTCCGGAGCATTTGCAAGGAGTACATATCGCAACACATCCTGTTTCCCTTTAAACTCAACAAGATATTCGTGAAGCCAAACAGCCCAATTGTTCGAGGTGGAAATTTTCTGTCCTTCGAGGTTTAAAAACTCAAAAGCCGGAACGTTATCAGGAACAATGTAAGAGCCTTCGGCTTTAAGCATTATCGGGAAAATAATACAATGAAACACTATATTATCTTTTCCGATAAAATGGATTAATCTGGTTTCCGGATCTTTCCACCACTTTTCCCATTCTACACCTTTTTGTTCAGCCCATTCGCGCGTAGCAGATATATATCCAATTGGCGCATCAAACCACACATAGAGCACTTTTCCTTCGGCTTCGGACAATGGCACTTTCACACCCCAGTTCAGATCGCGTGTTACGGCACGGGGCTGCAAGCCCTGATCAATCCACGATTTCACCTGACCGTAAACGTTTGTTTTCCAATCAACCTTGTGCCCTTCGAGTATCCATTCCTTCAACCAATCGGTATATTGATCCAGAGGCAAATACCAATGTTTCGTTTTCCTGAGCACCGGCTCTTTACCGCTAAGCACCGAACGAGGGTTTATCAGATCGGTAGCATTAAGTGATGTGCCGCAATTTTCGCACTGATCGCCATAAGCCTTTTCGTAACTGCAAATAGGGCATGTGCCGATAATATAACGATCAGAAAGGAAAGTCTGATGAGACTCGTCATAATACTGCTCGGTATATTTTTCAACAAACTTACCTTCATCATACATCTTTTTAAACATTTCCGAAGAAGTTTCATGATGAATCTTATTGGAAGTGCGGGAATAGATGTCGAAAGAGATACCAAATTCAGCAAAAGATTTCTTTATCAGTTCGTGATATTTATCTACGATATCCTGAGGCGTTACTCCCTGTTGCCACGCTTTAATGGTAATAGGCACCCCATGTTCGTCGGAGCCTCCGATAAAAACCACATCCTTTTCATTTGACCGAAGGTAGCGAACATAAAGATCTGCCGGAACATACACACCAGCAAGATGGCCGATGTGCAACGGGCCATTAGCATAGGGCAAAGCCGATGTAACCGTATAACGTTTAAATTGCTTTTTGTTTTGCATAAAGCCTTTTTGATTAGAACCGGCAAATTTACAAGAAAACCAATTATCCGATAACCACAAATAGACGATTATCTGAGCAACTTCATTTTTGGAGCAAACCCAAATGCTTAATCACAAGAATAAGCCCCATCACTGATACTTAAAAGATTTATCCTTTGTGAACCAAAATAAAAATTGCGCTTGACACAAACACTAAACCAAGATTAGTCTTATAAAATCAAGAGTTCAGCCAAAACATTTTACCAAACATTAATTTGGGTTGAATTTAAGAGTGGTTGAAGAAAATAATTTACCTTTCAAAATGTTATTTCAATGAAAAGCATAAAATGCTAAAATGAGATACGGCTGGTTATTATTGATTTTGCTTTGGATAAATTCATTTGCAGTGCATGCTCAGAGCAACAGTGGGCCTGTGCGTGTGGAATTAGAGGCACGTGCCCAGGTGTTCAACCTTGTTCCTTGTAATGATAAAGGAATTATGGTTTTTTATGAAACTATCAATCAGCCAGACCAGCAAAATAAAACATGGTTTTTTATTCTCCACAACACCGCTTTGGAAACTATTTGGACAAGAGAAATAAGCATTAACGTTGATTTCGTTTTTCAATCGTCATTTATTGATAATGAAAATCTGTTTCTTGTTTTTCAAAAATCAACAAAAGCTAAAACTGATAGTCATTTCTTTCAATTGTTAAATTTAAACCTGCAAAACGGCGAATCGGTTACTTATTCGATACCCATGCCTGCAAATTCGGACATTGTTACCTTCGAAATCTTTTCCAACCATCTGATTTTAGGTTTAAATCATGGTAAAGAGCGGGCAACTTTGTTAATCAAAGATCTATCCACAGGTGATGAATCAACAGTAAAATTTAATGATCAATCAACTTTTATAAAAGATTTAAAAATAGATGCCGCAACCTCAACGATATATACAGCGCTAAACATATTTCAATCGAAAAGAGAGAGTTCATTTTATGTTAATGCATACAACATGAGCGGACAACTGTTGCAAAGTATAGCATTAACACCGCCCCAAACTACAGAAAGAATAATGAATGGCCAGTTGCACATTGACAACGAAAAGAATATATATGTTATCGGCACCTACAACAATACCAATGGTAAAGCAATAAAGGAAGATCGTACAAAATCTGGAGACCCGTCCGAAGGATTCTATATGGCTGGCATTGTAGGCGATAGCCAGAAATTTTTGCACACATACAGCCTGCTTAACTTCAGTAATATAAGACGTATTCTGAATAATAAACAATTAGCCGCGGCTGAGAGTTTGCTTAAAAAACAAAATAGACAAAACAAAGAACAGGGGTTGACTTACGACTTTTTAGTACATAATTTACAAGTAAATGATGATGAGTTGATTATTGCTGCTGATGCATTTTATCCGGAATACCGGCAGGTTTCGACCATGAGTTACGACTTTTACGGCCGTCCGATGCCATATTATTACACAATTTTTGAAGGTTATCAGTATTTCAATGCCTTTGTAGCCGGTTTCAACAAGCAGGGTGAATTGGGATGGAGTAATGGAATAAAAATATGGGAGATGAAATCGTTTCAGATTAATCAAAAAACAGAAGTTTTTATTGACGATGATGAAATGTTCATCTTTTACAATCATGATGGAAAAATCGTCTCAAAAGCTTTTCATAAATTCAATGACATTGGCACAATAGAAAACACTCAAATCGCGACCAACTTTCCAGGAGATCGGCTAATAGAAAACAGCCAGGGAAATATAAAACACTGGTACGGCAACAACTTTGTAGCATACGGCTATCAAACGCTTCAAAACAATACCCAAGGTAGTAGCGAGCGCCGAAAGGTGTTTTACATGAATAAAATAGCTTTAGACTATCAATATTAAGCTTTATCTCTTACAACCTTCTCCATCCACTTAAAGTCTTTCTCGATACACTCAAGAAACTTGAGTTGATTAGCAGCCCGTTGATAATTATGAATCTGGC
>JAAYWF010000104.1 GCA_012516825.1 Lentimicrobium sp.
AAGGGCTATGCATTGTGGACGGTAAATGGAGCTGCAACCACCGAAGTATTTGTTGGAAGTAAAACCAATACAGGCAACCAAACCCATGCATTTACCCATAATAACACAGGGTGGAATCTTGTTGGCAATCCCTATCCCTCTGTTTTAGATTGGGAGGGGGTTGAAATTCCTGCTGGGCTTTATTGGGCTATTTATCTATTTAAACCTAAAGTTGGAGGTAGTGGCGATTATGAATATTATCTCAAAGGTTCAGGTACAGGAAATACTCACTCACAATATATTCCGTCAGGGCAGGGATTTTTCGTGTATGCAACCGCTGGCGGAACTTTAACCTTTACTAACGATGCCCGTACACATAACGTTGAACAGGAGTTTTACAAGTCCGCTGTTGAAAATAAAATGTTGGTTATGAAGGTTACCGGTAATAACATTACCACCCAGACTGCCATCCGTTTCAATCCTGATGCTACGTCATTTGTTGACAGGCTTTATGATGCATTCCGTCTTGTTTCGGGCAGCTCCGATGTGCCTGTGGTTTATACCAAGTGCGAAGATAAGAGGATGGCTATTAATACGTTGCCATCGGTAAAAGAGCACGAGACCGTACCTATGTTTTTCGAGGCCGGAGTAAGCGGTGAATACGTTTTTACCGCAACTGAAATTGAGTCGCTTGATGACGATGTTCCCGTTTTCTTGGAAGATATTGCAAGCGGCTACATACAGAACTTGCGTCTTAACCCTGTTTATAGTTTCGATTATTCTGCCGGAGCGGTAAAGAATTTTAATCTTTATTTCAAGGATGTGTTAGGCGTGGAAGAGCCGCTTGCCGAAACCGTTAAATTCAACTGCCATCTTAACGATGGACGGTTGATGGTTAATTACAATGGAGCCGAGCCATTTGGCGCGCCGGCAACCATTGCAGTTTACAACCTCGCCGGCCAGCAACTTTTACAAACCGAGACTGCTCAACCTCATACCGAAATACCTTTTCATGGCTCGGCAGCTATGTACATTGTACATATAATTTACAACCAATCATCATATAATCAGAAGATAATAAATCAGAAACAATAAAAACTCATCAATATGAAGACATTTATTTATAACTTTTTCATAACGTTGATGCTTTTATTTTCAGCATCTGTTTTTTCGCAACCGGGCAATCCTCCTCCGCCACCTAATGGCGGTAATGCGCCGGGACCAGGGAATACTCCCGTGGGCGGCGGCGCTCCTATAGGTAGCGGAATAGCCGTGTTGCTTTGCCTAAGCGCAGCCTACGGCGGCAAAAAAGTTTACAAGTTATACAAAAACAAAGATTAATACAAAAAATTTAATTTTTTGATATGAAACCAATTAGAGTAATTT
This sequence comes from Lentimicrobium sp., assembly GCA_012516825.1. GTDB lineage: Bacteria > Bacteroidota > Bacteroidia > Bacteroidales > 4484-276 > RZYY01. Next base: position 1,366 of record JAAYWF010000104.1, read on the forward strand.
TTATAATCATTGCTCTACTTACAACCTATTTGTTAGAGGCACAGGTATCTATCAGCAGCGATGGCAGCGAACCCGGTCCCTCTGCTATGTTGGATGTAAAAAGCACAAGCAAAGGCGTTTTAATCCCCCGAATGACTACCGCCCAGCGGGATGCAATAACCAATCCTGAGGCGTCGCTGTTGATTTTTAATATAACCACACAATGCTACGAAGGATATAGCACGCAAGATAAGCAATGGTATTCTTTTGGGTGTATCGGATCGTATCCTCCCGGCACTCGCCATTGTGGTGGAACGCCTACAGCAATAGTAGATGTAACCAACCCCACCACAGGAAAAACCTGGATGGACAGAAACCTTGGAGCTTCTCGGGTGGCTACAGATAGTACAGATGCACTTGCCTATGGCGATTTGTACCAATGGGGGCGTTTTGCGGATGGACATCAGTGTACAAACCCTAAAACAACCACTTATTTGTCATCAACTGATAATCCCGGGCATGACAACTTTATTATTGCGTCTAATAGCCCTTATGACTGGCGTAACCCGCAAAACAATAGCCTTTGGCAGGGCGTAAACGGCATAAACAACCCTTGCCCAAAAGGCTATCGCTTGCCAACA
>JAAYWF010000105.1 GCA_012516825.1 Lentimicrobium sp.
TCATCTGCTTTGATTACTACTCCCGAAAACTGAATAATTTCATGATCTGTAACAACTTCTTGAGAATGTAAATCCTCCGGAAATAAAAAACAGAGACTAATTATGATAACAAAAATAGATTTCCTGACCATTGGAAGTTACTATCACCATTTAGAACAAAACCTTGCTTAGAAACGGCTACACACCGAAATTATTTTTATTCTTGTTTGTTTAGCCGCATGTTGATTAAAAAAACAAAAAATGCTGATAAGCCATGTAACTTATCAGCATCAGTAAAAAAAATAATCTAATTACTTAGATCAGACTTATACCTTTTTCACGATATTCCTTTAATACTGCGGATATCCCTTTTTTGTTGATCGTCCTCAAAATTGAAGTTGAAACTTTCAGGGTAACCCAGCGATTTTCTTCGGGTATAAAAAACCTCTTGGTTTGTATATTAGGATAAAAACGTCTGAGTGTCTTTTTGTTGGAATGGGATACCTTGTTTCCCACCATCATCCTTTTGCCTGTAATATCACAAGTGCGTGCCATTTTTATAGTTATTTACGTATTTATTCTTTGAATTTTTTGGAGTGCAAAGTAAATGCTTTTCAATAACATGGCAAAAAAACTTAAAAAAAAGATTTTTAACTCAATGTTTAAGTGTTTGTAATCAGCATAATGTAAGAGTTGTACTGAACAAATACTAAATCAGGATTGGCCTTAAAAAATCAATATTTCTGTACTATAGTACTTTCTATTGAAGAATTTGGGTTTAAAAATCTAAAAAGTAGAGTTATAAAAAAATTTTAAAGAACATAGCTCCATTTAAAAAAAATGAATTAATTTTGCGCCCTAAAATTTTTAAAGAAATCATCTAAATACTAACAAAAAATTATGATTATTGTACCAGTAAAAGAAGGCGAAAACATTGACAGAGCGTTAAAAAAATATAAACGGAAATTTGAGAAAACTGGCGTCATTAGGGAGATACGTGAAAGGCAGAAATTTACTAAGCCTTCGGTAAAAAGACGTGAGGCTAAACTAAAGACAATTTACATACAAAAGCTTAAAAATCAGGAAGAAGCTTGATTTTAAAATCTTTATTGAAGATAAACTTTTGTTTTCAGGAGAAATGATTTTATTTTTGGAAACTGAAGTTTTTCTTTTTTTAAGGAGGTGATTAAAGACTTTTTCACATATCTGGAACTCGAAAAATGGTATTCCAAGCACACTATAACAGCTTACCGGAATGACCTTGAGCAGTTTATTGCTTTCCTTTCGCTACAATACGAAGGTGTTAGTCTGGAAAAAGTAACGCATCACCAAATTAGATCATGGATGGTAGATATGACTGAAAAAGGCATGTCAAATAGAACCATCAGACGAAAAATAGCATCATTAAATACCTTTTATAAGTTTTTAGAAAGAAAAAAGACCATTTTGAAAAATCCTGTAGCTAAAATAATAATTCCAAAGATGAGCACTGATCTGCCCTCATTTATCAGGGACAATGAGCTTGACATGTTGTTGAATAATATGGATTTTGGTAATAGTTTTGAAGCGGTAAGAAACAAATTGATAATTGAAATGTTGTACGCTACAGGGGTTAGAAGATCAGAGTTGGTAAACCTTGAATTGAAAGATATAAATATGAACGATTTATCATTAAAGGTTTTTGGAAAGGGTAAAAAGTATAGGGTTTTGCCAATATCTTTGCATCTGAGGGATTTGCTTAATGAGTACCTCTCGTTACGTGAAACTATTCTGGAGGAAACTAAAAAAATAGCAGCACAACTTTTTATTACATCCAAAGGTAACCCAGTATATCCTGAGCTAATATACCGTGTAGTAAAATCTTATCTTTCTTTGGTTACGTCTAACCATAAGAAAAATCCCCATGTCCTAAGACACAGTTTTGCTACAGGTTTGCTTAATAATGGAGCAGATATTATAGTTATCAAGGAGTTGCTTGGTCATAGCAGTCTTTCGGCTACACAAGTTTACACACATAATACCAACGAAAATTTAAAATCTATCTATAAAAGGGCTCATCCAAGAGCTAAATGAATTTACAGGAGGAATAAATATGCAAGTTGACATCAAATCTATTCACTTCAAAGCTGACAGGAAGCTTGAAGATTTTATAAAAGAAAAAGTAGAAAAACTTTCACAGTTTTTCGATGGCGTTATTAGTGCTGAAGTAACCCTAAAATTAGACAATAATGAGGGTACCGATAATAAAATTTCTGAAATCAGGCTTAGTATTCCCGGCAATTATCTTTATGCTAAGAAACAGAGTAAATCATTCGAGGAATCTACTGATAGTGCTGCAGAAGCGCTTCGCAAGCAACTATTGAAATACAAGGCAAAAATTAGACGTAATTAAATGTTTTTTGAAAAAAAACGAAAAAAGTTTTGCCAGTTCAAATAACAATTATACTTTTGCAGTCCTTTTTTTAAAAAAAGGAACTGTTTTTTTTCGATCTTTAACTTATTGATTATTAGCCGATGTAGCTCAGTTGGCAGAGCAGCTGATTTGTAATCAGCCGGCCGGCGGTTCGAGTCCGTCCATCGGCTCGTGCTCAGCCAGAAATGATGGTTGTACACTTTCGGGGAGATACCAGAGTGGTCAAATGGGGCAGACTGTAAATCTGTTGGCGAAGCCTTCGGAGGTTCGAATCCTCCTCCCCCCACGCACA
>JAAYWF010000106.1 GCA_012516825.1 Lentimicrobium sp.
GCCCTGGTGAGAGCGACATAAAACAGGCGACGCTCCTCTTCAAGATCGTTGCGCGAGCCGATGGATTGAATGCTGGGGAAAAGATTTTCTTCAAGACCAACGATATAAACATAAGGAAATTCAAGCCCTTTAGCGCTATGGATAGTCATTAGCGATACTTTATTAGAGTCGCCTTTGTCGTCATGATCGGCGTCGGTGAGTAGCGATATATCCTGAAGATAGATATCGAGCGTTCGTAAGTTATTACCCTCTTCTAATGAGGTCAAATCATCAGATTCCGAAAACTCCTTTATCGCATTAAACAATTCTTCGATATTTTCTATTCTGCTAATTCCTTCAGGGGTTTTGTCCTCATCAAGCTCCTTAAATATTCCGGATGCCCTACCTATATCTTTTGCAAGTTCGTATGCGTTACGTTTTTTCAAATCGGCAGCATATCGCTTTATCATCATTGCAAAATCGCTGATTCTGTTTTTAATTCCTTGATTGATGTTAAGATCTAGATCAAAAATATTTTCAATTATATGCCACACGGGCTTATCCAGCCTTTGCGCTGCAACTAACAGTCGGTCAATGGTTGTTTCGCCAATTCCTCTTGCCGGATAATTAATAATTCTTTTAAAAGCCTCTTCGTCCAAGGGGTTTACCACCAATCTGAAATATGCTAACAAGTCCTTGATCTCTTTGCGTTTGTAAAATGAAAGCCCGCCATATATCCGATAGGGGATATTAAGTTTTCTCAAGGCCTCTTCAAATGATCGGGATTGCGCATTAGTACGGTAAAGTATGGCAAAATCCTTATTTGGAAGCTGGTTGCTCATTCGTATTTCAAAGATTGAGCTTGCCACTATATTGCCCTCTTCGTTATCAGTTTTTGCCCGCATCAGCTTTATCCGGTTACCTTCTTCGTTATGCGTCCATATCTTCTTGAAAATCTGATCTTTGTTATTTATAATAATGCTGTTTGCAGCCTCTACAATCATCTTTGTTGAACGGTAATTCTGTTCAAGCTTAAATATTTTCAGATCGGGATAATCATTTTTAAAGTTCAGAATATTTTGAATATTAGCTCCACGAAAGCTATATATACTCTGAGCATCATCTCCAACTACACAAATATTTTCGTGTCGGGCTGCCAGCTTTTTGACAATCATATACTGAGCAAAATTCGTATCCTGATATTCATCCACCAAGATATAGCGAAATTTTGACTGATACTTCAGAAGGATTTCGGGAAAATCTCTCAAAAGCAGGTTCATATTAAAAAGCAGGTCATCGAAGTCCATTGCAAAAGCTTTGCGGCATCGAATATTGTAAGCTGTAAATATCTTACCGGTAAGGGGTCTTCCGCTCCTATTGTCCGATTCAGTCAATTCAGGGTTTTGATTATACTCATAGTCGGATACCAGACTGCTCTTTGCTGCTGAAATTCTTGCAAGTAGCCATCCGGGCTGATATACCTTTGGATCAAGGTTATACTCTTTTACAATCGTTCTTAAAAGGCTTTTTGAGTCGTCGGTATCATAAATTGTGTAGTTGGATGGGTAGCCAAGCAGATGTCCGTCAATTCTTAATATCCGTGCAAAAATTGAGTGAAACGTTCCCATCCATACGTTATGAGCATCCGAAGTCTTTATTAGAGCTACTATCCTCTCTTTCATCTCAAGGGCAGCTTTATTGGTAAAAGTGAGCGCTAACACCTGAAATGGGTCAACGCCACGTTGCAACAAGTAAGCAACCCTGTATGTCAGCACTCTTGTTTTGCCAGAACCGGCCCCTGCGATAACCATCGAAGGACCTTCGGTATGCATCACAGCAACTCTTTGTGCTTCGTTAAGATTTTTCAGAAAACTATCCGGCATATCAAAACAGATTTGGCTTCAAAAATAGTCCTTTAGTTGCAATCCATAAAATATAATAGGGCGATGCAAGATTAAATTTTTGAACCTTTAATAATAAGAAGTTTGCCTTTTCCATAACCCTTCATGGGATTTTCAAGAGTATCTGACGCTGGATTTTCAAAGGTCTGAAATAATGGCTGTAATTTCAAAATCACTATTCTCAATTTTGGTTCTCTTTTTTTAAAAAGGTTGTATGTTTGCATCACAATTCAATCTTTTCAATTTGGTGAATTCATTTCTTGTTGATCCTGTTTTTCGCACTTTATCTGATATTGCTTCGAACGAGGGTGTTAGAGCATGGGTTATTGGCGGTTACGTTCGCGATCTTTTTATGCACAATCCCTCCAAAGACATTGATATTGTGGTAGAAGGCTCGGGAATTGGATTTGCGCAAGCCGTTGCCAGATATACGAATGCCTGCAACCTTCAGGTGTTTAAAAATTTTGGAACAGCCATGTTAAGTTATAAGGATTGGAAAATTGAATTTGTGGGTGCACGCAAAGAGTCGTACCGGTTGTCGTCGCGCAAACCGATAGTGGAAAATGGCACTATTGAGGATGATCAAAAGCGCAGAGATTTTACTATTAACGCCATGAGCCTGAGTTTGAACAAAGCAGATTTTGGACAGTTAATTGATCCTTTTGGCGGCATCCGCGACCTTGACCTAAAGATTATTCGAACGCCTCTCGATCCTGACATCACCTATTCCGATGACCCTCTGCGTATGATGCGCGCCATAAGGTTTGCTTCACAGCTTAATTTCAAGATCGAAGAGAAAAGTCTTAAAGCAATCACAATAAATTCAGAGAGGATAAAGATAGTTTCGCAGGAGAGAATTACCGACGAACTGAATAAGATCATTATGGCTGCTAAACCTTCAGTGGGTTTTAAACTTTTGAATGAGACCGGATTGTTAAAGATAATTTTTCCGGAAATGGTTGAACTTCAGGGAGCTGAATATAAAGAAGGTAGAGGCCACAAAGATAATTTCCTGCACACACTTATTGTGTTGGACAATATAGCGCTTAAAACAGAAAATCTTTGGCTCAGGTGGGCAGCCATTTTGCATGATATAGGAAAGCCTGCAACAAAGAAATGGGTAGATGGTATTGGATGGACTTTTCATGGACATGACTTTGTTGGATCGAAAATGATACCGTCAATATTTCGTAGGATGAAGCTACCGAAAGGAGATCATTTGAAATATGTACAAAAATTGGTTGCCCTTCATCTGCGCCCCATTGCTTTGGTAGAGGATGTGGTGAGCGATTCGGCCGTGCGGAGATTGCTTTTTGAAGCAGGTAACGATATTGATGATCTAATGACACTCTGTTCTGCTGATATGTCGTCAAAAATACCGGAGAAGATTCAACGTTACAGAGAAAATTTTGACCTTGTCAGAACAAAACTCATTGAGATCGAAGAAAAAGATAGGTTACGTAACTGGCAACCGCCAATTACTGGCGATATCATAATGACGACTTTTAACATACCACCTTGTAAAGAGGTTGGCATTATTAAAACTGCTATTCGCGAAGCTATTCTGGAAGGTAACATTCCTAATGAATTTGAACCGGCTTACCAGTTGATGTTGCAAACAGGAAAAGAATTAGGCTTGAAACAGGTTTCAAATTAGATTTTTTTTGAAATGTTGATTTTAATTTATTTTTGGCTTTTTAATCTATAAATTCGAACAAGACAAAAAAATGAAAGTTTTTAAGTTTAGAATTGAAACTGATGAAGATCCGACTTTTATACTTGATTTAGAGATTAGATCGGATCAGACGTTTAAAGATTTGCATGACGTTCTCGTAAAAACGTTAAAATTTACCGAAAATGAGCTGGCCTCTTTTTACGTAGCCGACGAAAATTGGGAAAAATACGAGGAGATCACACTGTTAGATATGATTGGCGAGGAGGAGGAAGAGCTTTATGACGATGAAAAGGATTTGAAAAACATATTCCTGATGTCTTCTACGCCAATAGGCAAGTTTATTACCGAAACAGGCCAAAATCTTGTGTATGAATATGACTTCCTTCAATTACACACATTTTTTATAGAGTGTACAGAGGTAAAAGAGATAGACAAAAAAGGGAGCTATCCAAAGATTGTCGGGCAAAAAGGGGGCTATAAAGTAATAAACAAAATCCACATCGAAGATGATCCCGACAAGTTGAAGGCATCGCTTTTACAAGATTTTAACAGCATGGTTAATAGTAATTTGGACGATGATGACGATGATAACGATGATATGGAGCTCGATGGCAATGATGACTTTTAACCATACCTTAATAACTGATGGATTTTCGTAAAGGGTCAGAAAAATCTAACCTACTGGTTGTTATTACTGGCCCCACAGCAGTAGGAAAAACCAGGCTGGCTGCTAAGCTGGCACAGCATTATCGAACGGTAGTTATCTCAGCCGATTCAAGGCAGTTTTACCGGGAATTGAGAATCGGAACTGCTTTTCCTACACCTGAAGAACTTGATTTAGCGCCTCATCACTTTGTTGGGCACTTGTCTGTAAATGATGATTATAACGTATCAAAATACGAAAATGAAGTATTGAAGTTTTTAGATCAAGCTTTTAAAAAACATCACCTTATTATCCTTACCGGAGGTTCGGGACTCTATGTGGATGTTGTATGCAAAGGTATTGATGATCTTCCTGAAGCCGATCCTGATATCAGGCGACAAATTGATAAATGGCTGAATGAAAAGGGAATTGAATTCCTTCAGGAAAAACTTAAAGCTGTAGATCCGAAGTATTTTGCTACTGTGGATAAAAATAACCCTAAAAAATTAGCACGCGCTATTGAGGTCTTTCTGTTAACCGGAATACCTTATTCGTTACTTAGAAAAAATCAACCTAAGAAGCGACCTTTCCATATTTTAAAAATCGGCTTAAATATGCAACGCGAAGAGCTGTTTGAGCGTATTAGCCTGCGGACTGATAAAATGATTGAAGATGGTTTGGTAGAGGAGGTGCGGTCGTTGGCCGATTATCGTAACCTTAACGCTCTGAACACTGTTGGATACAAAGAAATTTTTGAATACCTTGATGGCAAATTATCCTTTGAACAAGCTGTTATCAATATAAAAACAAATACCCGGCGCTATGCTAAAAGACAATTGACATGGCTTAAAAGAGATAAAGAGATTAAATGGTTCGAACCCGACCAACTTATGTTGATAATCAATTATATAGACGAATGTAACTCAAGTTCTAAATAGAGCTTTACCAGCGCTAACAAAAAAACGACATTTTAGTATTTAGATTCGATTCCTCATTTGATAATGTGAATGAATAAACGGTTGTGATTATCACAATAATAATTGTACTAAAAGAAACACAAAATCAGGTGTGGCTCCATTAAACCCATAATCGCGCCTAAAAGGGTTTTATGTTGATAAATTCGGGTCTAGATTCCTTTGCTATGGAATTCGACTAATCCTTCTATTGGAGTTTGAATTATTTTCCCGATGGTGAGCCCGTATTCGTTAGCTTTTTTAGTTAAAAGATCGCTGAAAAGATATGCTACCGACCCTACAAATCCCAATTCGTAGTTATGGCAATCCGAATATTTTAAAATGATTTGGTTGATGAATTCATCAAAAGCTGCTTCGACAAGTTCTTTGATTGCGGATTCATCTTTGTTTTCGACCATAAACGGCACAAATGAAGCAATGAAGCTGTTGGGCTTAGGATGGGAGTAAAGGTGTGAAATAAAGTCTGCCAGAACTAGTTTGTATTTTTTCTGAAACGCTTCATAAAGATGGGGTGGGAGGTTTTTTTTAAAAAAAGCATTAAGTAAAAGCCTTCCTAAATGGAGACCGCTGCCTTCATCGCCAAGCAGGAAGCCAAGAGAAGGTACTGCCTCTAAAATTTTTCCATTTACGAAAAGACAACTACTTGCGCCGGTACCCAATATCGAAGCTATGCCGGTACCATTACCATATAGCGCTCTGGCAGCGCCAAGCAAATCGTGTTGTATTTCAATATTTATCGTAGGTAGAATCTTTTTAATAGCTGAAGTTACTTTTTTAATCGAAATTTCTGACGAACACCCAGAGCCATAAAAAAATAAAGATACAGCCCCATCGGTATCGCCATTCATACTAATATACTCAACCATTGAGCTAAGTATGGATTCAGGATTATAGTTTGGATTGAAACCTTCGGTACAATATTTTATTTGAATACCATCAGACTTTATTATCCGCCAATCGGTTTTTGTAGAGCCACTCTCGACAACAATAATCATAAACTTTTTTTAAAAAAAATCATGACAAAGGTAACTCAATTTTTAAAGTCCCTCGGGTATTTTACCTGAGATGGTAAAAAAGTCAGTTATGTAAAAAAAAGTATTTTTGTTACTCAAATAAATTCATTCTTTTTGTTAATTAACTATCAAATTAAGACCTATGAAAAATGTAATTAATCAATACATTAACAATAGTGTTTTGCTATTCTTGACTTTCACTACTGTTTTTGTTTTGTTCGTTCAGCAAAGAGCATTATCTCAGGATTTTGCAATAAATTTTGGGCGTTCTGTATCGGATGTCGTTGTACACGAAGACAATATGCAGAACTTCAGGCTCACTTTTACTTACAGTGGATTAGGAACTTTCATCGTTGAGACCGATAGTGATATGTCATTTAATGAAATTGCCATTCCCGGCACTTATTCGATAGGTGAGATTGGAACTCCTAAGCTACCGGCTTCCAAAAAGCTTATGGAGGTACCATTTGGCGCTGAAATAGAAGTGAAGGTAAAGAATTATACCACTACGGAATATCAATTGTCGGACTATGGAATTAATTTTCCGATAATCCCGGTACAGCCTTCGTTACGCAAAGACCAGGACGTGTCCGATGTTCCTTTTGAATTTGACAAAAATATTTATGAAAAAGATTTCTTTATAAAACATGAATTAGCCTCGGTTGAAGTACTTGGCGTGTTGAGAGGATACAGGATTGCACGGCTGACAATAGCGCCTGTAAGTTATAATCCATACAAAGGAATCATTAAGGTTTATAACGATATTGAAGTTGAGATAAGCTTTATTAATGCTGATGAAGCGCTCAATGATTATATCAAGGCAACTACGTGGTCGCCTTATTTCGAAGTGGTTGGAAAGCGTTTGATCAATAATATCCGCAATGGGGGATACCCTGCACATCCAGATCTGACCAAATATCCGGTTAAATACCTTATTGTGTCCAACAGGATGTTTGAAAATGATCTACAGCCTTTTATTGAGTGGAAGATCAAGAAAGGTTATAAAGTGATTGTGGCTTATACTGATGAGATCGGAAATACCTACACTCAAATTCAGTCGTATATTCATCAGCAGTATAATCAAGGAACCCCGACCGACCCGCCACCAAGCTTTGTACTTTTAGTTGGTGATACGCCACAACTTCCATCTACATCTGGCTCCTCCACCGGTAAAATGACAGACCTTTATTATGCCAGTGTTGATGGCGACTATTTCCCTGAGATGTATTACGGAAGGTTTTCGGCTACTAATTCAGCACAATTGGTTTCGCAGATTGCAAAGACTTTGTATTATGAGCGATATGAATTTGAAGACCCTACTTATCTGAATGATGTTACGTTAATCGCCGGAGCTGATGGAACGTGGAATCCCAGAATCGGGCAGCCAACAGTACAATACGGCACTATCAACTATTTTAATGCCGCTCATGGATACGCTAATGTAAATGCTTATTTAACAAGCCCATACACAGGTTGTTATTCGCCGGAAAAAATTGCAGTAAGCATGATTAACTACTCTGCCCATTGCAACGAAACTTGTTGGGGCGATCCTAACCTCACTATAAGTATGGTAAATGCCTTTGTCAATAATGGAAAGTATCCATTAGCTGTTGGTAACTGTTGCCTTGCTGCCGATTTTGGTTATGGCGAATGTATTGGAGAGACTTGGCAACGTGCTGCCAACAAAGGTTCGGTTGCCTATATCGGCTCCGCACCAAGTAGCTATTGGTTCGAGGATTTTTACTATTCAGTGGGAGCTTTTCCATTGCAAGGAAATAATAATGGTTATGTGCCTACTTTCGAGGAGACCACCTGGGGCGCTTATGATGCTCCGTTTGTGAGCGATTATGTAACCACCGGATCTCTAAACTTTGTTGGTAATCTTGCTGTTACCGAGGTGCACATTCAGGGTTGGCCAAGCCACTCAAGCCCTCTATACTATTGGCAGGCTTATAATGTGTTGGGCGATCCTTCGTTGGTGGCATATCATACGGAAGGTACCGAGAACACAGTGTCGCACATGCCTATTGTGCCTATTGGGATGAACTATTATGAAGTTACTGCCGAGCCAGGATCGTATGTCGGAATATCGAAGGATGGCGTACTGCACGGATGCGCCCTTGTAGATGAGACAGGTATCGTAGAAGTACCTATGGATCCCATTCTTGATGGTGGTATGGTGGATATTGTTGTTACAAAACCACAATTCATCCCTTATATGGTTCAAATTCCGGCAGCAGCTCTGGAAGGTCCGTATATAGTCCTTGATGGCTATACAATCAGCGATCCAACAGGTAACAATAATGGTTTGGCAGACTACGGTGAGAATATTAACCTTAATGTTACTTTAAAAAATGTCGGAGCAGATCCGTCCGCCTCTGTGAATGCTACCGTTTCTGGTTCTGATCAATATGTTACACTTACCAGTACTGCTACCAAAAATTTTGGAACTATACCGGCAGGAGGAACTGCTACCGTTAATAATGCTTGGTCATTTTCAATTGACGATTTTGTACCCGATCAGCATAAGGCTCAGTTTATACTTACAATGACCGATGGAAGCGATACTTGGACTTCCAACCTGTTCATCACTATTCAGTCGCCGATAATTTTTATTGCCGAAGAATTTCTTGTTGATGATTCACAGTCAGGGAATAATGATGGAATCCTTGATCCAGGTGAGACAGCTCTTATAATAATGAATGTCAAAAATAACGGGCATAGCGCAATATCAAATACCATTATCAATATTACTTCTACCGATCCTATGTTGACAATCAATACCCCCACTGTTAACATAGCAAGCCTTGATGCAGGCGCGTCACAGGAATATTCATTCAATGTCTCTGCCAGCGAAACTTCACCAATAGGTTACCCTGTCAATGTAAACCTTAATGCTGAAGGAGGACCTGACGGACAATATACAGCAAGCTGTTTGATCACCGTAGTAATTGGTTTAATACCTGAATACATAATGACTAATGCAACCATAACAACATGCGTCGGTGAGTTTTATGACTCAGGTGGTCCAAACGGACAATATGGAAGCAATGAAGACTTGGTTATGACCTTTCTGCCTCTTACTGATGATGGCATCATCAAAGCTGAATTTATCTCTTTTGAAACAGAGACCAACTACGATTTCTTATACATACATAACGGCGCCAACACATCAGCGCCACAAGTAACGGGAAGTCCTTTTCATGGTACTATGAGTCCGGGCACTATCGTTGGATTAAATGCTGATGGAGCATTAACATTTAGATTTAAATCAGATTACTCTGTTACCAAAGCCGGTTGGAGCGCTCACATTAGTTGTCATTATCTCCAAGGGCTTCCTGAGTGTGCTTCATCTCCAAGTCCAACCAATAATGCTCAGAATGTTTCTTTGAATTCTAACCTGTCATGGGTATCTTATGATGCAGTAACGTTTGATGTATATTTTGGCCTTGTACCTGATCCACCCTTTGTTGAAACGGTGCCAACACCTTTATATACACCTGTGTTAGAACCAAACACAACCTATTACTGGAAAATAATCCCAATAAATGCAAATGGTCAGGCAAGTGATTGCCCCGTATGGTCATTTACTACCAGCGGACCTGAATATTATATGTCTAATGGTACCGTTACGGTAAACAGTGGCGTTTTCTATGATTCTGGCGGCCCGAATGCCAACTATTCAAACCACGAAAATTACACCATGACATTTCTACCTATTGATGAAAACACACCACTTAAATTTACCTTTACTCAGTTTGATATAGAGAATAATTGGGACTATCTTTATATTTACAATGGCCCCAATACCACCGCCACACAATTCCCAGGAAGCCCATTCACCGGTACTTATAGTCCTGGAACAATTACTTCAACTCATCCGACTGGAGCGATTACATTCAGATTTACTTCCGACTATTCAGTTGTTAAATCTGGATGGATAGCCAACTTTATAACGGTAGGTAACTTGGCTTGTAATATCACTGCAAACCCAGAAGAAATTTGTCAGGGTGGTTATTCGCTACTTAATTGTAATGTCAGCGGTGGTACCGGAAACTACAACTTTAACTGGTCGCCGGCTTCATCCCTTAGCAACCCGAATGTTCAAAACCCCATTGCTACACCAAATGAAACAACCACATATACTGTAACAATTAACGATGGAGCAACCACAATTTCGGATAATTATACATTAGTAGTTCATGAACTTCCGCCAGTCAACCTTGGTGAGGATGTTACCGTTTGCGAAACCGAAACCGTAACACTCGACGCCACTACACCTAATGCCGTTAGCTATCTTTGGACACCCGGAGGATACACTACTGCAGTTATTCAAGTTGATACAACCGGTGTGGGAATCGCATCTGTTACATATACGTGTCAGGTTACTGATGTTTACGGTTGTGTTGGACAGGATGATATTACCATAACCTTTAAATCATGTGTTGGAATAAATGAAATTAGCGATAATATTAGTATGCTTGTCTATCCAAATCCGGCTAAAAATCTGCTGAATATCTCATTTACAGGCGTTACTGATGAAATTGAATATGCATTGCTTAATTATCATGGGCAACAAGTTTATAGTAATTATATCGGGAAGTTAAATGGATCAGTGAGCCAAGAGATTAGACTTGATAACCTTGCCAGAGGCGTTTATTACCTGCGCATAAATAGTAGCGATGGCGCTTACATTAAAAAGGTAGTATTGCAATAAATATTTTGAAACACTAAAAAGAGCCTGGAATAATTTTAATAGCCAGGCTTTTTTTATAATTTGGAATTTAAACGTGCAAATAATCGCGTCTATTTTGAAATCAGACTGGATTTTGGACATTTGAATAAAACTAAGTTTGAAAAAGATAATTAAAGTGTATTATTCGATCAGATTAATACGTTAGGTTGCTAAATTATTAATTTTTTAATTGTTAAAACATGAGAATTACTATTGTCGGTTCGGGTTATGTTGGTTTGGTTACCGGAACTTGCTTTGCTGAATTAGGTATTGATGTAACTTGTGTGGATATTGACATAGCAAAAATTGAAAAATTAAAAAAAGGAATATCGCCGATTTACGAACCGGGTTTGGATGATATGTTGAAGCGTAATATAGAACGTGGAAAACTCTCTTTTTCTACCGATCTCACCCCTTTGGTAAACGAATCCGAAATAATATTTTCGGCAGTGGGCACACCTCCTGATGAAGATGGAAGCGCAGATTTAAAATATGTGCTCAATGTTGCCAAAACAGTGGGCAGGAGTATGAAAAAACATTTGGTCTTTGTGGTAAAGAGCACCGTTCCGGTTGGAACATCTAAGAAGGTCAGAAATACAATTCAGGAAGAATTAGATAAACGAGAATTGAAAATAAACTTCGACGTTGTTTCAAATCCTGAGTTTCTTAAAGAGGGCGCCGCTATTGACGACTTTATGAAGCCCGACAGGATTGTGATCGGTGTAGAGAGCGAATTTGCAAAAGGGGTGATGTCGAGGCTCTACCGTCCATTTACATTGAATAATCACCCTGTGCTTTTTATGGATGTGCCATCCGCCGAAATGACTAAATATGCTGCTAATGCTATGCTTGCCACCCGTATCAGCTTTATGAACGATATTGCAAACCTGTGCGATTTATTGGGAGCTAATGTGAATATGGTACGGAGAGGAATTGGAAGCGATTCGAGAATAGGTAGTAAATTCCTTTACCCGGGAATTGGTTATGGAGGCTCATGCTTTCCAAAAGACGTTAAAGCGTTGATAAAAACCGGTGAAGAGTATAATTATAAACTTCGTATCATTCAATCGGTTGAAGATGTTAATGAGGATCAGAAGGTGGCGCTTTTTAAAAAGCTGCTTGATTATTTTGATGGCAATCTTAAAGGGTTATCCGTTGGAATATGGGGGCTTTCTTTTAAGCCGCAAACCGATGATATACGTGAAGCGCCGTCACTGGTTATCATCGAAAGGCTTTTAAAAGCAGGTTGTAAAGTAAAAGCATACGATCCGGTAGCTATGGAAAATGTACGCCAAATTTTTGGAGATAGTATCGAATATGCTAACGATCCCTATGATGCCATAACAAATGTTGATGCTTTGCTCATTGTTACTGAATGGATCGAATTCCGCTTTCCAAAATACAAGCTTATGCAAAAGTTAATGGCAAAACATGTAATCTTTGACGGCCGTAACATCTTTGATCGTAATGAGGTTAAAAAAGCCGGTTTTGAATATTATTGTATCGGCGCTAATGTAAATTCTCATTAACACTTAATCCTGACTAATAATGAAAAAACGAATACTTGTTACCGGTGGCGCTGGCTTTCTTGGATCGCACCTGTGCGAACGATTACTATCAGAAGGCAATGACGTAATATGTTTGGATAATTATTTTACAGGACAAAAGCAAAATGTAGTTCATCTTATTGGTCATCCCTATTTTGAACTCGTTCGGCATGATGTAACTATGCCATATTATGTCGAGGTTGACGAGATTTATAACCTTGCTTGCCCTGCCTCACCGATTCATTACCAGTATAATCCTATTAAAACGGTTAAAACCTCGGTCATGGGCGCTATTAATATGCTTGGATTAGCTAAACGAATCCGTGCAAAGGTTCTCCAGGCCTCAACGAGCGAGGTGTATGGCGATCCTGAGATTCACCCGCAGCACGAAGAATACTGGGGAAACGTTAATCCGATAGGAGACAGGGCATGTTATGACGAAGGCAAACGAGCAGCAGAAACCTTATTTGTGAATTATCACAAACAAAATGGAGTCAGGATTAAGATCATTAGAATTTTTAATACTTACGGCCCACGAATGCACCCTAACGATGGAAGAGTTGTGTCGAATTTTATAATGCAGGCCCTACAAAACAAAGAGATCACGATTTATGGAAATGGCCAGCAAACCCGCAGTTTCTGCTATGTGGACGATATGGTAACAGGAATGATAAATATGATGGATACTGACGATAAAATTACAGGGCCGATAAATATAGGAAATCCTGAAGAGTTTACAATACATCAGCTTGCCGAGACAGTAGTACGAATGACCGGATCAAAATCCAAAATCGTATATCACCCTTTGCCTTCAGATGATCCTTTGCAGCGAAAACCGGATATCTCTAAAGCCCGACAATTACTTGGATGGGAACCTAAAATTAAGCTTGAGGAGGGATTAATGAAAACCATCGAGTATTTCAGAAATCTGTTATAAGCTATTTGACTTAAAAAAAAACTCATCATTCAAAATAAGCCTTAGAATATGTACTGATGCCTAATAGGTAAAAACCACTGTAAAGACAAAGTTCAAATAAAGCTAAAGAAGGAGATAGATAAAGCCACAGACAATAGCAATCGCTTATTTACTATATTTTTCCAATATCTCGTCAATCACTTCATCGGTTAGTTCGTAACCTGCAAGAAACGGAAAACCTTGCCACCGAACAATACCTTGTGGATCAATTATTACTATATGAGGAATTCCTGATACTTCATATGTTTTGCTCATTCTCTTTTTGGTGTCAATGGCGCTATAATATTCTTTTTTAGGCTCCTTCAGCGCTAACACTTTTGCTTCCGGCTCGTCAGATACGCCAATAACAACCATTCGATCTTTGTATTTATTATACCACTCGTTTATCTGTGGAATAGATCTTTTACATGGTCCGCACCAGGTAGCCCAAAAATCAATCATAATGAACTTTCCCTTCATATCAGGTACGTCAGACAGCCATTTTTCAACTACAAACTCAGGAGCTTTTTGATGGTAAAATGACTTACCATACATCTTTTTATTCGGTGTAATATCCTGTGCAATAATATTTTGCGATAACAAAAAAAAGGATAGAAAGGTGGCTAATAAAAGAAATGACTTGTTCATCTATTAAATTTTAAAATTGGCTGTAAAAATATTATTTCTTCTTAAACCATTAGCTTTTTATTTATAAAAAAAGGAAAATGTTTATTCGAACTAATTAGGATTTGGTGAGAAATCAATAGTCAACCAATCAGAATTAATATCGAAGAACCTTATTAAGTTCAAAAATGTTTTTTTGCAGAATTGTTCAAAAACAGGATGGAGCAGGTTATTTTTATGCCCTTTGCCAATCAAAAAAAATAAATTTGGTAGTATCTCATAAAATTACGTAGTTTATGAGATACTACCGTTTTTTTATAATATCATTTTTTTAAAAGCGCATATTTTATTATTGAATATAATGCACGAAAGCCGTCTTTCCAACCAACTTTTTTACCTTCTTTGTAGGTTCTTCCATAATAGGAAATCCCGACTTCATAAATTCTAATTCCTTTAATTCTTGCGATTTTTGCTGTTACTTCTGGCTCAAAGCCAAAACGTTTTTCTTTTAAGTGTATTGACTGGATTAACTTAGTATTAAATAATTTATAGCAAGTTTCCATATCCGTCAAGTTTAAGTTGGTGAACATATTTGACAAGGCAGTAAGAAATTTATTGCCTATTGTATGCCAGTAAAATAATATCCGATGTGGATTTCCCCCTATGAATCGAGAGCCATAAACAACATCAGCAAATCCATTCACAACTGGTTTTAATAAGTCGTTGTATTCTTGCGGGTCATACTCTAAGTCTGCATCTTGAATAATTAGGTATTGTCCAGTAGCTTTGCTAATTCCAGTATGCAATGCTGCACCTTTACCCATATTTATATCATGCTTGAAATACTGAATATTAAAAGATGGGTTAGCTTCAATGTAATTCTCAATTATACTTTCGGTCTCATCTGTTGAACAATCGTTAACAATAATTACTTCTTTCGTAATATTGTTAATTAAATTCACCTCTTTTACTTTATTAAGTATTAGGTGAATAGTTCTGCCTTCATTGTAGGCTGGAATAATAATTGATAATTTCTCTATCATTTTTTAACCCTTTTTATATACAAATTATCTTTTTTTAATGCTCTATAACATCCATATTTACGAAACAAAGATATAACACTCTGGCAAAAAGCAAAAAAAGAGAATTATTGAAAGAAATTTTTCGAAAAAAATCTCGCAAAGCTCTTATAACTTATTCAACATACCCTAATCATTTATCAAATGCTTAATACTGATTTGTAATGCTGATACTGAACACTAATGCAGGTGAGTTTTTTAATTTGGTCGTTAGTTTTGGAAGTTTGATTATGGTTTCGTCTTGAATAGATGTGGCTCTGATGCTACCTTTGTAACCGAGTAGTTTAATTTTTGCCTTGCGAATATCTACGCCGAACGGCAGTTTTATTTCGTTCGGAAAATTATCTGACTCCTCTTTAAGGCAGAAAGCAAATTTGGTTTTTTCATCTTTTGCTTGAGTAAAATATAAATTACCATGATGATAGGGGGCAAGCGGTTTTGTCCCGTAAATCGCTTCATTGTTAACATTGATCCAGTTCCCGATTTCTTCGAGACGGGTGTAAACTTCCGGTGCAAAATCACCAGTTTTGTCGGGGCCGATACCAAGTAACAGGTTGCCGCCTTTTGCAATAATCTTTATAAGTGTATGCACCGCCCATGTTAAAGATTTATAATTCTCCTCCGGGCCTGTGTGATACCAGCTATCACCGAGGGTTATACAACTTTCCCACGGATGATTCGGAACATGATCGGGTATTTCTTGTTCGGGAGTAGTATAATTTTCGTACATGCCATGCACTGTCCGGTCAACGATTATAAGGTCGGGCTGCAACTGACGCGCTCTTTTTGCAATAGATGGCATGTCAATATCCTGATTATAACCTTTCTCTATTATCTCTTGATTTGATTCATTTGAGGCGGTTTTGACAGGTCTCACCCAACCGCCATCAAGCCATAGGATATCAATTTTACCATAATTACCCATCAGCTCTTCAATCTGATTAAAAACAAATTTCCGAAAACGCTCCCATCGTTCAGGATATTTAGAAGGGGCATAATTTACATTCCTGTCGAAAACCGGGAAGTAAGGCCACCAGTAGTCGTCATTATGCCAGTCAGGTTTGCTAAAATAAGCGCCTGTTCTCATTCCTGTCTTTCTAAATGCTTCAAACACTTCAAAAGCTATATTACTCTTAGGATTTTGGGCAAAAAGGCTCTCTGAACCGGTAATTTTATAATCGGTGTACTTTGAGTCGTACATACAAAAACCATCATGATGTTTAGTAGTGAAAATCACATATTTCATCCCTGCCCGTTTGCAAGCGTCAGCCCATTTGTCAGGATTAAACTTTTGAGGATTAAATGTTTGTTGGATTTTTTCATACTCCTGAACGTAGGTATAATAATCGTGTGCAAAAGGTCCTTGTCTAATGCACCAAGGCTCATCTTCCGGGCACAGGCTCCAGCTTTCTACAACACCCCATTCGCTATATGGCCCCCAATGTATTATGACGCCAAACTTCCAATCCTGCCAATCGTGTAGCTTTTGGCTTACCAATGGGTCGGTAGGCCAGACATAGAAATCGGCATCGGGCTCTTTTGCCGGCTCCACATATCGGATTCGCTTGTTAAAAATCTCTTGCCCATCTGCAAATACTTTAAGGAAAAAGCGACCGTATGAAAATCTTGTAAGATCAAAATCAAAAATTCCCTTTTTCAAATTCGGATAATTTCTTTCTTCCACTACTTCTCCACCTGGATCGCTAATTAGTTTTACGATGATATCTTTTTGATGGTTGGCAAAATATGTAAGTTTAGTAAAATCAGAGGTGCGGGCAGGGTATAGGCTTATTGCTTTGTTCTGTCTGTTGATAGGATCAGGGTTTTGGCTAACCGTAAAATTATATATCCACCCTAATCCACAATCCGGTTCAAAAGCTTTTATCAGATTGTCGTTCCCATCTAATAGCCATGCCTCTCCACGTCCTCCATCGGAATTGTACCAAAACTCTAACCCGTCGCCTGCGCTATCGCTGAATAAAAGCGTATAAGCCCCTTGTGATAACCTTAACGTGTCGGAATATAAAGTCCGGGCTTTCAGCTCATTAGCTCTCTTTTCGACAACCACTTTACCATCATGTGAAATAAGTTTCCATGAATTGTGTTCAGGCTGATTATTGGTTAATAGTCTAAAAACCAAAAGAGTATCATGAACGGGAGGGGAGTTAAATGTTGTTGATAAAACATTATCATCAGGATATTGGTCGGCCTTGCCATTAGGATTTTGAACTTTTGCGGTAAAGATATTTTGACCTGATGAGAAATTGACAAGTCCCGAAAGGGTAATTAGCTCTGAACTTCCTACGGGTAACTCGCCTCGCCATTCCTCTTTTTGCTCTTTAAAACCTTCAGTTTTATATATGATCGTTGCGGAATATATAGTCTCCTTCCCATTATTTTTAAGAACAATTTGCGGGTTAGCCGCTGCTGGATTTTTTCGCAGGTAAATATCTTTTATTGAAGGCGCTACAATGTCTTCGATAGAAATGTCGAGTACGTGCTGGAGTTGTTGATATTGAATTAGGTAAGCGCTGATCACTTGTTTTCCCTGATTTTGCTTTGTGGCAGTGTAAGGTTCCATAATAAACCTGATTATTTGTTCCTTCCCACTTGTTGTTGCCAGATCAAATATTTCTGGCTGAACCAAATAGCCTGGACACCAATTAGCTCGGTCGAAAATCCATGTGCCGGCCTGTGGATACAAAGGGTTATCACCACACGTCATCCACATCTGGCGTTTTTGAACAAGATTATCGTCAAGGTATATCTCCCGATATTTGCTGCAAAATTCTCCGCAGTTATCTGGCTCATCCATTCCGTGGCCGGTCTGTAATACACGTAATCTAACAAAATCAGTATTTGTTTCAGTTATAAATGATTTTGGTAAAAGCGTTTGATCAATAGGCTTAAGCGAGTCCCCGTAAGGGAAATGGTCGTTGTAAATTTCGGTAATCGAAATCGGAACTGCTACCGGAGTTCCTGTAATTATTTCAAAATCAATACTTATTAACCATCCGCGATCATTATTTGGCTCCCAGCCCGTATGTATATAATTAATTTCCACGCTATCGCGCAAAATCATACTAAAGTCAGTTACATCTGCTTGCCATTTAAACTGCCAGTCGTTGTCAAAAAAACCGCCGTAAGGTGTGATGATTCGGCCAATTTCCCAATTCAGATCACTCGAATTGATGCCACCGACTCGCTGTACCATAATATGATCAAGGTAATCCCAATCGGCACAACGCATGGTGTCAGGGCAACCAAAGGTTACATACATGGTTATTTTTCTAATGTCTAATTCTTGACTTGGGAATTTTACCCACTTAGGATAAGAATTGATGCCTTGAGTAGGATCGGTAACAACTACTTCACGATTATGAGAGTTGAAATAAAGAGTGTCGGACCCGATAGCAAAAAGCTCCAGAGAAACAATGATAAAAATGAATATAACGGCTGATCTTATAAACTTCATTTTTTATTTTAATTAGATATCTAAACCACCTTCGCCACGATACAAATGCACTTTGTCTTTTAATTTGATTTTGATAACAGTCATATATTGATCCTGATATTTTTCGGGCACCTGAATATAAACCAATCCTGGCACAAGACTCCAAGAGATTTTTCCGACTATTTTCCATTCTAATGAAATATCCGAACCTACAATACTTACGTTTTCGATATTATCAAATAAACCTCTGACAACAATTTGATTCTGTGGGTTTCCGGCAAGGAAAAGATATATGTTTGTACTATCTTTCGACAAGGTTGTTGGGCCGTAAAAATGCCCTGGAGGAAGGCCTGGCAAGGAATTGAAAATTGCTTCGCTATGTTTTTTATTCCACTGGCCTAACTCTTTTAAAATATTTATCTGTTCAGGTGGAAATGTACCATCTTCCTTTGGTCCGATATCGAGAAGTAGGTTACCTCCATTAGATATTACATCGGCAAAGATGGTTATTACTTCGTAAGGCGTTTTCCAGTTTTGATCTTTGAACTGGAACCCCCAACTGTTGTTGGTAGTCATACAAAGTTCCCACCAGTTATGTTTTGGGCGTACTACCGGAAAGTTTTGCTCTGGTGTGGCATAATCTCCGTAACCTTGAAGCCGGCCGTTAATAATTGCATTTGGATTATGCGTTAGTATCATCTGCCTAATTTTTTCAGCTTCCCAACGCTCGGCGCTCAACTCCCAATCGCCATCAAACCACCATAAATCAGGATTATAACCAGCAAGTAATTCTTTTATTTGCCCTTGAAAAAAATCGCGATAACGATACCATCGTTCCCAGTCATCTTTGATTTCATATCGTCCACTGTCGCGCAAAAACCCCGGATAGTTATCATGCGACCAGTCAAGTAATGAAAAATATGCACCGCATTTGATATCCCTTTGTCGGAGTTCATTATAAAAAGGTTTAATAATGTCTTTGGCGGCAGGCGTTGCTTTTAATGAACTAAGATCGTTCATTTGCGTGTTGTACATTGCTACACCGTCGTGATGCTTGGTAGTGATAACGGCATATCTGGCGCCGCTAGCTTTTATGAGGTCTGCCCATGCCGCAGCATCGTATTTACTCATCGTAAAACCATTTAGCTGTTTCATATAGTCATCATGGCTTATCCGTTTGTTAAAAAAGCTCCATGATTCGGTTATTCCATTAACAGCGTAAATTCCTGTATGAATAAATATTCCGAGCTTAGCATCAGCAAACCACTGCATTTTATCTGCAATTTCTTCAGAATCTATTTTCGTTTGTCCGAATGAATGAGTTACATTAGTAATAAATAGGACAATAGTAAGAAGGATGATCTTTGATTTCATTGTATCTTAGGATTAGTGATTTATATAAATTATTGATTGCTTATTTTTCGTAATGAGAAGGCTGCGACAAAGAGTAAATAAATAGCGCATCCAACAAACACATACATTCCTTTAGTAACATTTGAAATGTCGGATATTTTACCAACGAGAGGTGGTATAAAAGCCCCACCTGACACTGCCATGATCATCAACCCGGAAATTTCGTTGGAACGCTTGGGGTATCTATTCACTGTAATAACAAAAATTAGGGGGAATATGTTGGAAGCCGCAAACCCGATTAAAAACATTAGTGTAAAAGCAAAAACTGATGATGGCGAAAAAATGAAAGCAAGAATAGTAATCAGCGTGGCTATTGATGAATAAATGAGAAATTTACCCGAATGAAGCTTTGTAAGTAAAATAGCCCCGACAAAAGTTCCAAGCATTTTTCCAAAAAAGTAAAGACTTCTTCCCTGTTTGGCAGGTTCGGGATCAATATTTAATTTTTCCATTAAAAACTGACCAGAGGTTGAGTTAATACCAACGTCAATAGCTACAACAAAAAAAATCCCAAGCGCCATCAGCAGAATAAATGGCGTATTTAACAAGCCAAATGCTGAACCAAACGTAGCTTTTCTTTCCGTGCTTTGCGACTCTTCAACTTTTGTAAAATGTAACCATACTGCGTTAAATATTGAAAACAGACCAAAGAGAAGAAAAACCAATTTCCAGTTTCCAAATCTTAATGCAAAATAAGAGGCAATAAAGGGCGCTACCATAGAGCCTATGCTTTTTATAAACTGAGAAAAACTAAGTAAACTGGCGCTTTTGCCTGAGGGAGACACATCAATTAATAAAGGGTTAGCAGATACTTGCAAAATGGTATTGCCAATTCCCAGTAAAACGAAACCGGCAAGTAGCAGCGGAAAAGAATAAAAAAAATAGGGTAGTAGCAACCCGGCAGCGGTTACTAACATTCCTATGTTAACCATATTGCGCTTACCGATCCTATCCTGAAGCACACCGATAGATACTGATAAAAAGAAAAACCAGACAAAAACAGCGCTGGGTATTAACTGTGCCATAATGTTACTAAGTTGAAAATCGGCCATGGCATTATCTACACCAATACCCACAAGATCGCAAAAACTCATTACAAAAAATGAGAAAAGTACAGGTGTGATAGTGATAAAAGTTATCTTTTTTGTGTTCATATAAAGTGAATTATTTGATATTAGGTTTCGATAAAGATTTCTTAAAAAGGTAAAGATGGTTACATTTTATTAAACCGAATCACGAAAGCTCAAAAATACAAATCGTTATTTGTTTTTGTTTAATATAATTTTTTTAACGTAACCATCTGACAATGAATAAACAAATTTTTAAAATTGAATGTATAGTTTAGTTTTTTAAATACCCATTGACAATCCAACTAATTCGGCGATATCATAATTCTTGAGATTGTCCTCCATGTTTTTATATTTTATTCCATCGGTCATCATAACCATGCAAAATGGACATGCAGTGGCAATTATATCTGCTCCACTTTTAATTACCTCTTCAATACGTTCGATGAATATCTCTTTGTTGCCTTTTTCGCATTCTTTAAACATCTGCCCGCCACCGGCGCCACAACAGAGCGATAGATGCCGGCTACGTTTCATCTCAATAAAAGAAATACCATTGATAGCGCCAATAACAGAGCGTGGAGCCTCATATTCATCATTTCCCCTACCAAGGTAACAGGGATCGTGGAAAGTGATCTTTTTCCCTTCAAATAAATTGTCGTTTAGCTTGATCTTACCTTCGGAAATGAGATTATTTAAAAACTGAGAATGATGTATTACTTCGAAATTACCTCCAAAAGACGGATATTCATTTTTAAAAGTATTAAAATCGTGTGGGCAGCAGGTAATGATCTTTTTTACCTCATAATTTTTAAATGTTTCGATAATTTTCATTGCTTGCATCTGGTAAAGCATTTCATTACCCGCCCTGCGAGCAGAATCCGCAGTATCCGTCTCTTCCGAACCCAAAACGGCATAATCAATACCAAGATGATTCAAAATTTTGGCAAATTTAACGCTTACCTTTTTAAACCTATCGTCAAAAGCGCCTGATGAGCCAACCCAAAACAGGTATTCGGGTTTTTTACCATTACTAAATAAATTGGCCATAAGCGGCACTTCAATACCAGCGTCAGTAGCCCATTTCAAGCTATCTTCGGATGAAAATTGCCAAGGTGCGCCATTATTTTCAATATTGGTAAACATTATGTTTAAATCGCGTGGAGCAGCCGATTTTTCTAAACAGAGATAACGCCTTAATTCAAGCACAATGGATACGGGATCAATATTTACCGGACATTCCTGCACACAGGCATTACAGGTAGTGCAAGCCCAAATTTCCTCAGGAGTTATTCTGTCGAACAATGTCTTGCCATCTTCACATTCCTTTTTGCTTTTTATTCCAATCTTTTCAAGCTCTTCAGTACGATCTCGTAAGTCCATCATCAGTTTTCGCGGCGAGAGTTTCTTACCTGTAATGCTTGCCGGGCAGGATGATGTACAACGGCCACACTCGGTGCAGGTAAAAGCATCCATCAAGTTTTTCCATGTGAAATCGGGTGTGTCTTTAGCGCCAAATAATTCCATTTCAGCGCCTTCAACGTAAGTAGCAGATATTTCCATTTCTGGGTTTAGCATAAGACTTACCTCACGAGTAATGGAATCGAGAGGCTGGATTTGAGCTTTTGGTCCCAGTTTGGAATAATAGACATTGGGAAAAGAGAGAAAAACATGAAGGTGTTTGGAATAGGGAATATAATTGAGGAAAATAAAAACACCAACAATATGAAACCACCATGTGAACCTTTCTAAAGAAGCAAGGGAATCGCTGTTCATTCCCACTAAAACGGGTTTGATGAAATCGCTAATAAAAAAGTTACCAACAGCAGAATAATGAGAATAACCACGTGATTGAAGAATAGAGTCAGAAGCATTCATAACGAGGACAGAACACATTAAAAGCACTTCTGTAATCAGGATGATATTGGCATCGGTACGAGGCCAGCTCGTCATCTCTTTATTCCAGAACCGTTTGAGTTTGATAATATTTCTTCTCGCCAGAAAGATAAGACATGCTATAATTACGGCAAATGCAAATGACTCGAAAACTGAAATAAAAAATGGGTATAAATTTCCAATAAAAGAGAGCGCCCGATGGCTGCCAGTAATCCCGTCAATCAAAATTTCAAGCATCTCAACATTCACAACAAAGAAACCTACGTAAACGATAATGTGTAAAACAGCAGCTAATGGTCGTGCTACCATTTTCGATTGCCCAATAGCAACAAAACCCATCTTCCTCCATCGCTGTACCGGATTATCCTTGATTTCGACATCCTTACCCATTTTTATCATCCTTACTATGCGACAGACGCTTTTGTAAAAAATAAAAACTGATATGAGCAATACTATGCTGAAAAGTAAATTAGATATCATTTTATCAGTTAAATACAGATTGTTAATATTGACGTTTTTATCAAGTTACAATATTATAATTTCTGCTGATATCTACTCTTATTAATTGAGGATAATAATTGTAATAAAATGATATACAGCGAAGTATGAGTGCAATTTAAACACAATGTAAATTATCATGAATTAATCAATTGAAAGCGCTGTTGGGCTGTAATAGTCATCTAAGGAGGCGATATCGTTTTAGTTCCTCTATTAATTCCAAATTCCATTGTGCCGTTTACCGACTTTTGATTGTTTAATCTTTCAATTGTTAAAGTCGGATCATACTGAACTGAAATCCTGACCAATCATTTAATTCAGGATTTAATATTTACTGCTTTTATTATTATCTTCTCTATATCTCGTCAAGAGCTCTATTCAAAAAATTAATAAAAGGAGACATTGCCCTGAATGCTTCGACAACAGTACTAATTAGTTCATCTTTCAGAGTAATTTCATCAGGAATACTCAAGCTTACTGTGTAACTTTTGTATTTGATTAATTCAACGTGTTCAAACTCTGCTGGAAAGTTGAGAGGACTTTTTTTTAACTTTTCATTAACTTGGAGGGTGAATCTTTTTCTGAATTCAATATTATTTAGGATCGAAATAAACTCTGCTGGGTAATTAAAAATCTCTAACCTTATCAGCTTTAGCTCATTAGCTTGAGGCATCCATTTTCCACCGGCGGCCATCGAAGCATCAGGTTCAAGGTGTAGATAGTATCCGGCGTAACGACTTTTTTTGCCGCCACGGCTTAAATAAGCCCCCATGTTCGTCTTATAAGGACTTTTGTCATGGCTAAACCTAACATCGCGATATATTCTAAAAACACAATCTTTTGCAGTGAGTAACCCAATGGATGGATCGAATAAAGCAATTTGTTTAATTATTTCGCCGGTAAGCTGCATAAACTCATGTCTTGATTCAAGATACCAATCCTTGTTGGCCTCAAACCACGAACGATTATTATTTTCTTTTAAAGCGCTAAGAAAAGCAATCACTTTTTCCATTTTTAACCTTGTTGAGTCAAACAAAAATAATTAGTTTTTTTTTTACAAAAGATGACCTATTTACTACTAAAAAAGCAAATCATAGTGTTTCTCGAATAACCGTGTTTCCCGATTTATTTAACTGATTATAATTTGTTGTTCTTTTTGTAAAAATTAAGTTAATCATATTGATTTGTTTAAAAATATTATTTTTGCAACTGAAAATTTTTTTCAATTACTAATGGCAGTTATGTGAACGGAATGAGGGGACGTAGTCCCCTCTTTTATTAGTAAAAATTATGATTAAAAAATCATATATAAAAGAACTTGCTGACAGACACCTTCAGGGTACTGATAGGTTTGTGGCCGAAGTGGTTGTGAAATCGGGAAATGTGATCACAATCGTTATTGATAGTGATACGGCAGTGCTGATTGACGACTGCATCAACCTGAGTAAGGCAGTGGAGTCATCGCTCGATAGGGATGTGGAGGATTTTGAGCTTAGGGTAACCTCGTATGGAGCAGACAAACCCTTGATCTCAAAACGGCAGTATGTCAAAAATATAGGCAGAGATTTACAAGTTGTAACTAATGAGAACCTGAAGCTAATAGGAAAATTGATAAATGTTGACAAGGAGAACATAACTCTTGAACTTCCGATCAACAAAAAGAAGAAAGAGAGTGTTCCTGAAATTTTGAATATCCCTTTTGCTGAAATCAATCAGACGAAGGTGGTATTGGCATTTAAGTAAAAAAAGCTCGAAACAAATACATAGACTAAAAATGGATAATTTAAATTTGATCGAAACTTTTTCGGAATTCAAAGATTTCAAAAACATTGATCGTGAAACGATGATGCGTATTATTGAAGATGTTTTTCGTTCAATGTTGGAGAAGAGATTCGGATCGTCTGATAATATTGACATTATTGTAAATATTGATAAAGGTGATCTTGAGATTTATCGTCTCCGTGAAATCGTTGAAGATGATCAGGTTGAAGATCCTAATACGCAGATAGCCTATTCGGATGCTATAAAGATCGAACCCGATTTTGAACTTGGAGAGGAGGTGTCGGAGGAGATCAGAATGAGTGAATTTGGCCGGCGTGATATCCTTGCTATTAAGAACAATTTGGAAACGAAAGTGCGGGATTACGAAAAAAACAGTATTTATAATAAATATAAAGACCGAATAGGTGAAATTGTTACTGGCGAGGTACATCAAATTAACGCTAGAGAGATACTTGTATTTGATGATGAAGGCATGGAACTTATCCTTCCAAAATCGGAACAAATTCCAAATGATCATTACCGCAAAGACGACACGATAAGGGCTGTTGTTCTTAAAGTTGACATAAAAGGTAATGCACCTATGGTTATCTTATCGCGTACTGCCTCAGTTTTTCTTGAGCGTCTTTTCGAGCTGGAAGTTCCCGAAGTTTATGATGGTTTGATAACTATACAAAACATAGTTCGCGTTCCCGGCGAAAGAGCTAAAATTGCCGTAGAATCGTATGATGACCGAATTGACCCTGTTGGAGCATGTGTTGGAATGAAAGGCTCCCGAATACATGGTATCGTCAGAGAATTGAGAAACGAAAATATTGATGTGATAAACTATACTTCCAACATCTCTTTGTATATACAACGTGCACTCAGCCCTGCAAAGATCACATCCATTGTTTTAGACGAAAAAAATAAAAGAGCAGAAGTCTATATGAAACCCGATCAGGTTTCGCTGGCGATTGGTAAAGGTGGATTTAACATTAAACTTGCCGGTAAGCTTACAGGATATGAAATTGATGTTTACAGAGATACAGATATAGATGCTGAAGATGTTGACCTTGACGAGTTCAACGATGAGATAGAACAATGGATTATTGATGCAATAAAAGCAGCAGGATTCGACACGGCAAAAAGTGTTTTAAATCAAGAATTTGACGAGCTTGTCAAACTTACCGATTTGGAAGAAGAGACAATTAGCGACGTAATCAAGATTTTAAAAGCTGAATTTGAATAAAAAAAGTATTTTTAGCGCAATATTTGATTTCTACCGTAATAGGAATAATATGAAAGAAAGTGGTACAATAAGGCTTAACAAAGCGGCTCGTGAGTTTAACGTGGGGCAGGGCACTATCGTGGAGTTCCTTTTGAAAAAAGGCTTCCAGATTGACCAAAACCCTAACACAAGACTTACCGGAGAGATGTACGAACTTCTTTCACGTGAGTACATTGGCGAGAAAAGCGTTAAAGAAGAGGCAATGAAAAAAGATATTTCTTCTGTAAAACGCGAAGTGCTCACAATTGATGACCGTAAAACGATATCTTCAGAATCGCGCTATGAGGACGATGACGAAGATCTCATTATTAGGGGCGTAAAGATAGAAATTGATGAAGAATTTAAAAAGGCAATAGAATCGCCTGCAATTAGAAAAACCGAGACTAAAGATTTAGACGAACTTGTCGAAGACCTTTTGATTGAAAAACCGGTTGAAAATGATGTTCTTCCCGACAGGGTGATAGACATTGATTCCGAACAGGAAGAGCCTGAAAAGGAAATAATTGCTGCACCTGATAAAATTAAGCCAAAAAGAACCAAAAAAACTACTCCAAAAGCAGAGACTGAAAAGGCTGAGCACAAAGAAGAGGTTATAGAGGATCAGAAACCTGTTGAAGAACAACAACCGGCGGAGGCTAAGAAAATACAGGATACCAAGATAATTGCTGAAGAAGAAAAGAAAACTGAAGCAAAAAAAGAATCCGATGATAAGGAAAAAGATATTGGATTGAAGATCATTGGTAAAATTGACCTTGATTCTATAAATGAACGTACAAAGCCTCCTAAAAAAACGATTGAGGAGAAACGTAAAGAGCGGGAAAGTAAGAAAAAGACAGAGGTTAAAAAACCTAAAACTACCATTAAAAAAGAGAAAATTGAAACGACCGTAAAAGAGAAACCTAAAAAGGTTGTAAAAGGGAAAG
Organism: Lentimicrobium sp.; assembly: GCA_012516825.1. Lineage (GTDB taxonomy): Bacteria > Bacteroidota > Bacteroidia > Bacteroidales > 4484-276 > RZYY01. Next base: position 27,426 of record JAAYWF010000106.1, read on the forward strand.
ACGATACCGTTGTTAAAAAGGAGGCAAAACAAAAGGATGTACAAATTGAAACGCCGCCACCTTTACCGCCAACAAAACCGATAGAAAAAGAAGTAGAATTTATAAAGCTTAAAGTAGAGCGACTTACCGGACCAAATATTCTTGGAAAAATTGAACTGCCGGAAACAAAGCGTCCAGAAAAGCAAAAACCTATAGCCTCCTCATCCGATGAAAAGGTAAAAACAAAGAGGAAAAAGCGTAAACGGATAAAACCTGAGGAAGCCAAAGCCGAACCTGTTAAACCAAAACCGGCAGAAAAACAACCGGAAGAAAAAGCTAAGACAAAGGCAAAAATTAGACTTCAAAGGCACAAACGTCTTAAAAAAGATGATCGTCCTGTTCTTACTGACGAGGATATCCAGAAGCAGATCAAGGAAACCATGGCAAGACTTACCAGCGGCGGCAAATCCAAAGCATCTAAGCATAGACGACAAAAACGCGACTTGATAAGTAAGATAAAAGAAAAAGAGCTTCAGGAGATAGAAGAAGAAAAGAGC
>JAAYWF010000107.1 GCA_012516825.1 Lentimicrobium sp.
ACCTGCTCGATGCTATTTACTATCTATCCTTTTGCAAGAGCTACTTCAACGCTGTTGATACACAAAACATACGGCACGATCAGGAGTACTTTTCCATCTTAGGCGAAATGGATACTGACACCAATAAAACCGACTTAATCCACTGTGTTCAAAAACGAAATCAGAAAAAGAGTTTTAAACTCAATAAAAAGGAGTATCAACGACTTGCTGATCATATTGGAAAGTATCCGATAGTGATGATCTCGCCTTACGACCGCGATCTTATCAATGAAGGCAGCGACGTCCGCCGCCGGTTTATTGATAGTATAATAAGCCAGTTCAACTCTCTTTATCTCGATAATCTGATTAATTATAACAAAGCGCTCGCACAGCGCAACTCGCAACTCAGGGCCTTTAGCGAACAAAATTATTTTGACAGTTCGCTTTTGGAAATCTGGGATCATCAGCTTATTGACCTTGGAAATCAAATATTTCCTGAACGCCAAAAGTTTATTACTGAGTATCAGCCACTTTTCAATAAATATTTCGAAGTGGTTACCGGCAAAAAAGAGGCAGCAACAATTGAATATGAATCGCAGCTCAACACCCACAGCTTCGAAGAACTCCTTGCTTCTACCATTGAGCGCGACAAGGCGCTAAGATTTACTACCGCAGGAACTCATAAAGATGACCTGATATTCAACATACAAGGACATGCTATAAAAAAATTCGGCTCGCAAGGCCAACAAAAATCATTCATCGTTGCACTACGGCTTGCCCAGTATATGTATATTAAAGAGTTGAAAGGATATAAACCGATGATCCTTTTGGATGACATCTTTGATAAGCTTGATAACAAACGTGTAGAACAATTAATACAATTGGTTGCAGAGAATGCTTTCGGGCAAGTTTTTATCACAGACACGCAGCAAGATCGAATAGAATATCTACTCAACAAAATCTCCAATAACTATCGTATTTTTGAGGTGTGTAATGGTACTGTAAACGAAATTATAACTCTTTAAATCCGTCAGACGATGTCATTCAGAGTACCCAACGAACAAACCTTAGGCACAGTGATACGCGAACTGTTGGTAACACTTCAGATCGAGGACAAGCTTAAAGAGACTCAAATGATCGCCTCTTGGGAAGAGATAGTGGGCAAGATGATTGCCAAACATACAAAGTCGCTCCGAATTGTAAAACGCGTTCTGTATGTGGAGGTTGACTCTGCTGCTTTGCGTAACGAGCTTACATATTTACGTGAAAAAATTAAGAAAAAGCTGAATAAAAAAGCCGGCGACAATTTAATTGATGAGGTAATTATCAGATAGCTGAATAAAAAACAATCACTCTATCAGCTTTTATTTTTATCCCGAATTGGCATTAAAGGGCGCTTTTAATCGGAACGGTTGATGTTAAGAGAACAGGCCAATATTAGTCTATGATATAATTCTACTTTATCATATCCATAAATTCAGCTTCGCTGATAATCTTTACTCCAATAGCTTCGGCTCTTCGTATTTTTGCCGGACCCATTTTATCGCCTGCAACAAGAAAACTTGTGTTGGCGCTAACGGCGCTTAATACCCTCCCACCCTGCTCACTAATAACCTGCTTAATACCTTCGCGAGAAAAATTCTGAAATACACCGCTTACGACAAACGACAATCCAACTAACTTTCCGTCAGCAATTGGCTCTTCAGCCTGGATCGTTTTCATTTGGATCCCGGCATCTTTTAGCTTAGCGATAATACGAATATTTTCAGGTTTCGAAAAATAATCTGTAATACTTCCGGCAATCCTTTCTCCGATTTCGGGAACAGATGTCAGTGTTTCGGTATTTGCCATTATTAAAGCATCAATATTACCGAAATGTACAGCAAGTTTCCGAGCTACCGTTTCGCCAACATACCTGATTCCGAGAGCGTAAAGTACTCTTTGAAAAGGCACCTGCTTTGAGTTTTCAATGCCCGTCATGATGTTTTCTACTGTCTTCTCACGAAAGCTTACCCTACGCTCCTTTTTTTCGCCATCGGCAGGAAATATTTTTTCTAAACCAAGCAAACTCTCGTTCGACAGATAATAAAAATCCGATATTGATTTAACAAGGTCATTTTCATATAAAATTTCAATCCTTCCTTCACCTAAGCTTTCAATGTTCATAGCCTTCCGGCTTATAAAATGTTCGAGCCTACCTTTTATCTGCGGCGGGCAACCGCTATCGTTCGGGCAATAATGAGCAGCCTCGCCCTCATTACGAATCAAGGTAGCGCCACATTCAGGGCACTGCCTTATAAATTCAGTAGTTTGTGAAGATTTAGGTCGTCTGTTAAAGTCCACGCCAGTAATTTTTGGGATGATATCTCCCCCTTTTTCAACAAACACAACATCGCCCACCCTTATATCAAGCTTTTCTATAATATCGGCATTATGTAGCGAAGCGCGTTTTACCGTTGTGCCGGCCAGCGTTACAGGCGCCAGATTTGCTACAGGTGTAATCGCCCCTGTTCTGCCAACCTGATAATCAATAGATAGTAATTCGGTAGCAGCGCTCTCCGCCTCAAATTTATAGGCGATTGCCCACCTGGGCGATTTAGCTGTAAACCCAAGAGCTTGCTGTTGTTCATAACTATTTACCTTTATCACTACCCCATCAATATCAAAATTGAGATCCCTACGGGCAGTGTTCCAATATTGTATAAAATCAAAAATATCTTCAACAGAACTACACTTTGCTATGTAATTTGGAATTTTAAAACCCCAACGTCTGCACTCTCTAAGGCTATCATAATGATTATTTATCGGAAGTCTATCGCCAACCAGATAGTATAAAAAGCAATCCAAACTACGTTTTGCCACCTCAGCGGAATCCTGCATCTTCAGGCTGCCGGCTGCTGCATTGCGAGGGTTTGCAAAAGGCTGTTCGCCAATCTCCACTCTCTCCTCATTTATTTGATCAAAGACGTCTCTGGTCATCATCACCTCACCCCTGATCTCAAACTTTTCGGGATAACCATCAGCACGAAGTCTCAACGGAATGCTTCGGATAGTTTTAATGTTGGTTGTTACATCATCGCCCTGTTCACCATCGCCTCGGGTGATCCCACTAACCAAGCGGCCATTCTCATATCGCAAGCCAATAGCTACGCCATCATATTTTAACTCGCAAACATACTCCACCTTCTCCGGAATTAGCTTTTTCACCCGAGTCACAAAATCTATAATCTCCTGTTCCGAATAAGTATTACCAAGCGATAGCATTGGGTATTCATGTCTTACCTGTTTAAACTCTTTGGTTATAGCCCCTCCTACCCTTTGAGTGGGCGAATCAGAAAAGGCAAGATCAGGATATTGCTTTTCAAGCTGCTCCAACTGCTTCATCTTCATATCAAAATCATA